>CAYPHN010000266.1:0-4934 GCA_964410265.1 uncultured Flavobacteriaceae bacterium
TTAAAGTAGCATTATTAACAACAGTATTTGGTTTGGTTGTTGCGATTATTCTTCAAATTTTTTATAATTATATTATCTCTAAAATTGATGGTATAGTAAATAGTATGGAAGATGCTTCAATTAAATTAGTTGATCTCTTGATCAGAAATAAATAAGAAAATAATTATGAATAGTAAAATATCTAAAATATTATCTATAGTAACTGGAGCTATTAGCATACTTGCTGTTTATTTTCTAGTTAGGATAATCATGGAAGGAGATGATGTTGTTAAAGAAAGTCTCGACTTGCAAAACAGCATAGTTTCTCCATATATTACTTTTGCGAAAGTTGTATTTATTATTACTGCGGTTTTAGCAGTTGGGTTTTCATTGTTAAACCTAATTAAACATCCTAAAGCGCTTAAAAAGGCATTGATGTCTATTATTGTACTTGGTGTTTTATTGGCTGTAGCATATATGTTAGCATCGGATGCCGCTGTTACTAATGTTTCAGGGAATGTTTTAAAAGACGGTGAAGCCGGAAGCACTTCTAAATGGGTAAGTACCGGAATTTGGTACTCATTAATATTAGGAGCTATTGCTATATTGGGTATTTTTGCAGATTTTGTTAAATCATTAGTATCAAAATAATATTATGGCAAGAAGAGATTTACCAGAAATTAATGCAGGGTCAATGGCAGATATTGCTTTCTTGCTACTCATATTCTTCTTAGTTACGACTACGATGGATGTGGATACAGGGATATCTCGAAAGCTACCTGAAAAACAACCCGAAGACATGCCGGATCCTCCTAAATTAAAGGAAAAAAATGTATTTATTGTTACAGTGAATCGTAATAATGATATCTTGGTAGAAGGTGAAGTTTTTATGACCATTGATAAAATTCGTGAAGAAGCAAAGAAGTTTATTGATAACGGAGGTGGTTTAGGTAACCCAATAGATGAAGCTGAACCAGCTGAATGTGATTGGTGTGAAGGATTAAAAGATCCTGCTTCATCAGATCATCCAAATAAAGCAGTTATATCTTTAGAAAGTGATAGAGGTACATCTTATGGTACTTATATTGCAGTGCAAAACGAATTGGTTGGTGCTTATACAGAGCTAAGAAATAGATTGTCTATAAAACTTTATGGTGTAAGTTATACCAAAATGTTAAAAGATATTAAAAATAGCCCTTCCAAAAGTTTAAAAGATAAGATATCAAATATAAAAAGGAAATACCCACAGATAATTTCTGAGGCTGAACCAAAAAAGTAGTTTTTTATGTCAAAGTTTAGAAAAAAGAAAAAAGGAACACCGGCTATCTCTACAGCATCTTTACCTGATATTGTATTTATGCTTTTGTTCTTTTTTATGGTTACCACGGTAATGCGTGAAACTGAATTAAAGATCAAAAAACCACAACTTCCTTTTGCTACTGAAGTTAAAAAATTAGAACGTAAAAGTTTGGTTAGTTATATATATGTTGGTAAAGTTGAAGGACAAGGGGGTGATAAAATTCAATTGAATGACAGAATTGCTGATGTAAAAGATATAAAATATTTTATATTCGCTGAAAGAGAGACGCATTCAGAAGATGAAATTCCATTTTTAACAACATCTATTAAAGCAGATATAGAATCAAATGTTGGTACCATAACCGATATTAAAGAAGAGCTAAGAAATATCAACGCTCTTAAGATTAACTATTCAACTTTAAAAGGAGATGTTGTGAAAAACATAAAAAAATAATAGTTTATTAGCTATAAAAAAACTCCCTTTTTAGGGAGTTTTTTTTGATATATAAATAGAAAATATTGTTTAAAAAAGTCCATGTATTTGCGCATCTATTCTATCAATTATAGATCCAAGATCTTCTGGTTTATCAACAATATTTAAATTGTCAATATCTATAATTAACAATTTCCCTTTGGTATATTTAGAAATCCAAGCTTCATATCTTTCATTTAATCTACTTAAATAATCAATACTAATCGAATTTTCAAATTCTCTACCTCGTTTATGAATTTGACCAACTAATGTGGGAATACTCGCTCTTAAATATATCAAAAGATCGGGTGGAGAAACCAAACGCTCCATCAATTCAAATAAAGATTCATAATTACCAAAATCTCTATTGGTCATTAAGCCCATCGCATGCAAGTTGGGTGCAAAAATATTCGCATCTTCATAAATGGTTCTATCTTGAATAATATTTTTACCGCTTTCGCGGATTTCTAATATTTGTCGAAAACGACTATTTAAAAAGAATATTTGGAGATTAAATGACCATCGTTCCATGGATCCATAAAAATCATCTAAGTAAGGATTCTCTGCAACAGATTCATAATGAGGCTCCCATTTGTAATGTTTGGCCAATAATTTTGTTAATGTTGTTTTTCCAGCCCCGATATTTCCAGCAATAGCTACATGCATATGAATTATTTTAAAAGGTAATATTGATATTTTTTAGTTTGAATCAATGCTATGCGAATTTATAAAAAATTAAGCGCATTTCTAAATGATTTAAACATTTGCGTTACAAAAAATTGTATTGGTAAATAAATTGACCATCATAAGTATAAATAGATGTTTTATTGATGTAAATTTCTTTTAAAGGATATTTAAGATCAATTTGTACGGGTATTATTTGCTTATTGATTTTGTAAAACAAAGCCTTATTATTTTTATAAAGATAACCCTTTTCATAAGGTTGAACAAAATCTTGATAATGGATTACCGTAAAAGAGAGAAAACTACCATATTCGTTAAATTGAAGTACACCATTCCCCGAAAATACCCAAACATATTTATAGGTGCTTTTCATTATAGTTGTATAAAATTCTTTTTGATAAAAACCTAAAGGTTGTGTCTCTAACTTTTGAAAATGATTTTGATAATCATATAAATGCATCTTATTGTCGTCTGCTAATAACCATAAATCATTTTCAGATGATAAACTTACAAATTGGACATTGTTAAATAATGTTTCTTTCGTAAAATCTATCGGATCAGTTAATTCACTCAGTTTATTGTCTAAAATAATTACTGTATTAAACTCTTTGTAAAATAATATAATTTTAAAGGGGTTTTGAATATTAACTGAAGTTATATCTCCTAAATTGAAATTGTTGTAACTCAATAATTCTTCTTGACTTTGTCTATAAAGTACATTATTTTTAATATAAAAAATATTTTCTAAATCATCAGCACCAACAAATTTATCAACAAGGAGCTCCGACTTTGAAATTAGTTTTGTTTCTATTTCCTGAGCGATAGAAATACTAAAAATGAATAAAAAACAAAAGAGTATATACTTTTTCATATGACACAAAAGTACGGATTTTTAGAAATAAAAAAGGTTTGATAATTAAACCAAACCTGTATTAAATAATTAGTATAGATTAATACAAATTAAAAACTTTTTTTATTTGATCTGTATAATCTAGTTTTTCCCAAGTAAATAATTCTACTTCTATTGTTTTATCGCCAGAATATGGAGACCTGAACTGCTTGATAATAGTTCTCGGTGTTCTACCCATATGCCCATAAGCTGCAGTTTCGCTATAAATGGGGTTTCGTAATTTCAGTCTTTTTTCAATTGCTGCTGGTCTCATATCAAATAAGTTTTCAATAATTTTTGATATTTCCCCATCGGTTTTATCCACATTGGATGTACCATACGTCTCTACGTTTATAGATGTAGGTTTTGCCACCCCTATAGCGTAAGATACTTGCACTAAAATTTCACTACAAACGCCAGCTGCAACCATATTTTTTGCAATATGACGTGATGCATAAGCCGCAGAGCGATCTACTTTACTCGGATCTTTTCCACTAAAAGCGCCGCCACCATGTGCGCCTTTCCCTCCATAAGTATCTACAATAATTTTTCTACCAGTTAAACCGGTATCTCCGTGTGGTCCGCCAATTACAAATTTTCCGGTAGGATTGATGTGATATTTAATTTTATCGTCAAACAATACTTGAATTTTTTCTGGTAATTGTTTTACAACTCTAGGTATTAAAAATTCAAGAATATCTTTTTTTATTTTTAAAAGCATTACATCGTCTTTATCAAACTCATCATGTTGTGTTGATAAAACAATGGTGTCAATTCTTTGTGGTACATTATCGTCTGAATATTCGATGGTTACCTGACTTTTAGCATCGGGGCGTAAATATGTAATGTCTTTGTTTTCTCTACGAAGGTCTGCCAATTCACGTAAAATCCTATGACTAAGATCTAAAGCTAAAGGCATATAGTTTTCGGTTTCATTAGTGGCATAACCAAACATCATTCCTTGATCTCCAGCGCCCTGGTCTTCATTTTCACCCCTGTCAACCCCTTGATTGATATCTTGTGATTGCTCGTGAATTAATGATATTACTCCGCAACTTTCACCTTCAAATTTGTATTCGCCTTTGGTATAACCGATTTTATTAATGGTTTCTCGGGCAATTTTTGCAGCATCAATGTAAGTTTTAGTTTTAACTTCACCAGCTAAAACTACTTGACCTGTAGTTACTAATGTTTCACAAGCTACTTTCGAATTTGGGTCGAAAGCTAAAAAAGCATCTAATAAATTATCAGATATTTGATCGGCAACTTTATCTGGATGCCCTTCAGAAACGGATTCAGAAGTAAATAAATACGACATATTTTTTGATTTAAAAGAGATAAAATTAGTAAGATTGCAAACTGTCTAAAGAAGTGAATTCTGCTTTAGCATTTTTTTATGAGGTTGCAATCAGTACAAATTTGTCCTCTAAGTTTTACAAGACAAAGTTATAAAAATTTAAAGAACTAATCCTACAAAAAGTTAAAATTTAATTTATAATATTATTGATTACATTTGTCGACTGAAAGAATAAAATAAATGAATAGCAAATTTAATATTATGACTATCGGATTCTCTACACCTTGTTTTCCCATTTACAAGAAACAGAGGCT
>CAYPHN010000267.1:0-4901 GCA_964410265.1 uncultured Flavobacteriaceae bacterium
TTAAAGAAAAAATATTAATAGACTTCTTAATTTATCATTATTGCCATTTACCTAGTTTGTTCATGTATAATTTTATTATTTTAACTCGTTTAGCCGTTGATATTTAAAATTAACGAAATACATAAACTTTATTAAAAACTCATTAACTTAGCTGCCTACTAAAAAAACTAAATAAATGTCAATTAATAACATTAGAAAAGAGGTAATGCTAACCTTAGAGAAAAATATCGATATTTTTCTTGATAAATTTTTAATAGCTCCTGAAAAAATTTGGCAACCCTCTGATTTTTTACCAAATCCGCAGGGCGACAATTTTATGGAAGAAGTAAAAGAAATTAGAGAAATTTCAAAAGACTTGGATGATGACTTCTGGATTTCATTGGTTGGCGATATGGTAACCGAAGAAGCTTTACCAACCTACGAATCGTGGTTATTAGATCTAGACGGTATTGATCAACATGGAGAAAATGGAGACAATGGTTGGGCGAAATGGATTAGAAAATGGACTGCCGAAGAAAACAGGCATGGTGATGTATTGAACAAATACATATATCTTTCTGGTAGAGTAAATATGAGGGAAGTAGAAATAACTACCCAACATTTAATTGCAGATGGATTTGATATTGGTACTGCAAGAGATCCATATAAGAATTTTGTTTACACAAGTTTTCAAGAACTGGCTACTTATATTTCTCATAATAATGTTGCAAAAATTGCTAAAAAAGCTGGTATGAAATCTTTGGCGAAGATGAGTAAGATTATCGCAGGAGATGAAATGAGACACCATATGGCTTATACTGAATTTATTCGTCAAATTTTTGCAATTGATCCGAGTGAAATGATGCTTGCCTATTTACATATGATGAAACATAAAATAGTGATGCCGGCAATGCATTTAAGAGAATCATTCAACACCAAAGGAACTCTTTTTGATAGGTTCTCAGACATTGCCCAAAGAGCAGGAGTTTATACCAGTTTTGACTATATCGATATTTTAAAGAAATTAAATAACGCATGGCAAATTGATCAAATAACCAATCTCAGTGATGAAGCCGAAAAAGCCAGAAATTATTTGATGAAATTACCGGAAAGAATGGAGCGCATTGCCGGTCGTATTGTAGTACCCAACACCAAATATAATTTCAAATGGATGAATCCAATAAGCATATAAAAAAAAGGCTCTTGAAATTTTAAGAGCCTTTTTTTTATATTGTAATCTAATGTCTTTTTGATCGAAATTAATTCTGTATCAAACCAACTTAACACCGTCTTTATATAATTCAACAAGTTTTTGTTTGTACAAATTCCCCAAACTTTTTTTAAACACTTTCTTACTCAAACCGAGTTTAAGTTTTATGTCTTCCGGACTACTTTTATCGGTAAGATCTAAAAACCCATCATTCGTTTTTAAGGCATTTAATATGATTTCTGAGTTTTTATCTACACTCATTTTATACCCTAATGGTTCTAAAGCGACATCTACTTTGCCGTCTTCTCGAACTTGCTTTACATAGCCTTTGATTTTATCACCCGGATTTATATTTTTATGAATATCTGAATTAAAAATCAATCCTTTGAACATGTTATTCACAATAACATTAATTCCTAAATCCGATCTGTCATACAACAATAAATCAACTTCATCTCCTGGCTTTACATCAACATTTTCAAAAAATACAAAATCGTTTACACGACGTGAGGCAATTAATCTACCCGTTTTCTCGTCCTTTAAAATAAAAAATACATACCAGTTGCCTTCATCTAATCTTCCTGATTGCTCAGAAAATGGCACCATCAAATCACTAGGCATACCACAATCTACAAAAGCCCCAACTTTATTAGAACCAGTTACTTTTAAAAAAGCAAATTCATCTATTTGAACAAAAGGTTTAGTTGTGGTGGCTAAAAGTTGATCTCCTTCCTCTTTATAAACAAAAACCTCTACTTGATCACCTTGGTTTAACGTCTCTGCAACCTTATATTTCGCTAAAAATATTTCGGTATTCTCATCATCTAAAAAGAAATATCCCGAGTCATCTATTCTAGCAACTTCTAATTTATTTATTTTACCGTATTCCATAAGAGTTGCAAATGTATATCTTTTTTCAACCAAAATAAATTTAAAAAAATGCTTTTCACAAATTGTATTTATTATCAATATATTTACTTGCACTATTTAACTTCAAAATATGAGAATCTTATATCTTATTTTTCTACTGCTTATAATTCCAACTACAATTACTGCACAAACATACAATCAATATAAAATATCCTTTAATAATGCAGTGCATCATGAAGCTATTATTGAAGCTGAATTTTCGAATTTAGAAAATAATATTCTCGAATTAAGAATGAGTAGAACATCACCCGGAAGGTATGCCCTACATGAATTTGCTAAAAACGTGTACAATGTTAAAGCAATTGACAGCAAAGGAAACAACTTAACTATTACAAGGCCTAATCCTTACCAATGGCAGGTTGACAAACATGATGGTACCGTAAAAATTACTTATACTTTATTCGGTAACAGAGGTGATGGTACATATTCTCAAATTGATGAAACACATGCACATTTAAATATCCCCGCTACGTTTATGTATGCATCCAATTATACAGAACGACCACTAAAAGTGATCTTTGAACCTCGTGAAGATTTACATTGGAAAATTGCTACCCAATTAATCCATCAAGGCGGTAATAGTTATTCTGCTCCAAATTTACAGTACTTTATGGGTAGCCCTACGGAATTAAGTAAACATTCCGTTAAAAGTTTTAGGGTAAAATCAAATCAAAAAGAATATATAATAAATTTCGCATTACACCATAATGGTACAGCAAGCGAATTCCAAACCTATTTTGAGAAAGTTAAAAAGGTTGTACTGCAAGAAATCGAAGTTTTCGGAGAAGTCCCTGATTTTGATTATGGCTCCTATACTTTTATAGCTTGCTATATTCCGAATGCTTCAGGAGACGGTATGGAGCATAGAAATTCAACCATTCACAAGTACCAGAGCTCTTGCCAATGGCGGTATGGAGGGAAATATTGGTACAGTTTCTCATGAATTTTTCCATGCATGGAATGTAGAACGAATTCGCCCAAAAACATTAGAACCCTTTAATTTTGAAGAAACCAACATGTCGGGAGAATTGTGGTTCGCTGAAGGTTTTACAAGCTACTATACTAGTTTAATACTGTGCAGAGCAGGAATTATAACACCTAAGAAATATATTGAAGGACTTTCAGGAATCTTAAATTAAGTATGGAATCGCCTTCCAGAAAAGGCTGTTCGTACCACGTGGACATTGGAATTGAGAGCTAATAGGTCAAATTCAAATGTTGCAAAAACTATATCGTCATTCCTCTGTAACAATTACCATTCGCTATCAGACAAACTTCATCCACAAGGACACTGATGATGCTTTGGATAGCGTTATAAATTTTTAAGTAATTTTCTATACTTAGTAAAAAATGCCTAAAAATACAACCTAACCATAAAGTTGGTTGTTATACCTAGCGATTCTCTTGAAAGCTTAATAGGTGTATTGTTAAGACCAATGCGATAATAGTTGTTGATGGTATTCTCTTTATTGAGTGCATTCCAGACCGATGCTCCTATTTCTGTTCGTAAACCTTCAGATAGTTTTAATTTGTAAATTGCTGATAGGTCTACTCTAAAATAGTCTGGTACTCTTGTATTATTTGCTAAATCAAAGTTGACCTCTTTATCAATAATCTCATTTCCTTGTAAGGGAATAGAAGTTGGTTTTCCTGTCCTGTAATTGAGTCCAGCAGAAATATTGAGCGTATTATTTGAATAGGTAGTTCCTAAAGTAAAAGAATGGGTGTTGTCAAAATTACTAGCGAATTGTATTTCTTCTAAATTGTTAAACGTATACTCATTTATCATATATGAATAACTAAGCCAGCTGCTTAAATTCTTAACTTGTTTACGCACCAAGAAATCAAGGCCCATTACGTTATAACTTCCTGTTGTTCTTGTAAATTCATATTTAGTGGTAAAGCTTTGGCTTTGTGATGTGATGCCATCTACTTCTTTGTAATAGCCCGTTGCATCTACCAACCATCCTTTTTTTAAATATTGTATACCTAATGAAGCTTGCTTACTTTTTAAAACAGGGATGCTATCATTATCCGCAAGCTGCCATCTTCTTTTTTCCACGCCCAAAAAATCATTTTGAAAGTTTACTATTTGAGATGTATTTTGATGTTTCAATTCGCCTAATGCTTCTATTTGAAAATACTTTCCAAGTTTCTTTCTAATACTCAATCTTGGTTCAACAAGAAGAACATTAAATTCATTTATATAATTAAGCCGTACTCCGGGTCTTACCGAAAAGTCTCTGTTTTCATTTTGATACTGACTTTGCAGAAAAAAAGCCTGTTCCCTTAAAACTTCCGAATCTCTTCTTAAAAATCTTGGTACATCAATATCATTTATATTAACAACTTCAGATTCCACAAATTGATATCCCACTTCTAAAAATAAGTTATCCCATTTGTATATTCCTTTCGATTTTACTCCTGTTTCAGATACTATATTTTCTTGCAAGAATTGCTGTTGCTTCAATACATCTGCATTAATAGCTTGTAATTTATAGTCTGTATTATAAACTGTAAAATGTGTTGAAAAACGGTCATTCCAATCACGTTCGTAGCTTAATCCTGCGGCGATACTATTTTGTGAAAGGCTGCTTTTTCTTGTGTCTAGTTCGTTATTAATAGAGGACGTTTCATCAAAAGTTAAATCATTATTGATAAGAATAAAGTTTAAGCGTATGCGGTCTTTTTCTGATGGATTGTACAACCAACGTAGTGATGTATCAAAAAAGTTAAATTCTTGATTAGAATTTACAACGCTTTCTACATTATTTTCTATTTC
>CAYPHN010000268.1:0-4891 GCA_964410265.1 uncultured Flavobacteriaceae bacterium
TAAAAGCGGAACAATATTATCGGTTTCATTTTTCCAATCTGTATTCATCCAGCCATTTTTTGCCGAACCATAAATAGTTTCAAAATCTAATTGTTCTTCTGTTGCATCTAAGGCAAACATCAAATCAAAAACTTTTTCGTGTACTATATCTGGCGTACAGTTTTCTTTATCTACTTTATTCACCACAACAATTGGCATCAAACCAAGTTCTAAAGCTTTACCTAATACAAAACGTGTTTGTGGCATTGGCCCTTCAAAAGCATCAACCAAAAGTAAAACACCATCAGCCATTTTTAATACTCGCTCCACTTCTCCACCAAAATCGGCGTGACCAGGAGTATCAATTACATTGATTTTCACCCCATTATAGTTAATGGAAACATTTTTAGATAGAATCGTAATACCTCTTTCACGTTCTAAATCATTACTGTCTAATAACAATTCAGTTCGTACTTTTCGATCATCTAAAATTTTGGCTTGGTCGATAATTTTATCAACCAAAGTTGTTTTGCCGTGATCAACGTGCGCAATAATTGCGATGTTTCTAATAGATTGCATATAATCGTTTTTTTGAAAGTGCAAAAGTAGTTGTTTTATTTTGATTTACGACTTAAATAATAGCTAAAACGATATTTAACTTTTTAATTAACAATAAATTAATAAACAGATTCAAAATGCGTAACAATTTAAATTTTAGAACATTAGAATATCTCCTTTCTATTTTGAATCCATATAGTTTGACATGCAATGCATAAAGTAAAAATAAGTCCCCTCTTTGTTATACGAGTGAAGTTTTTTAAGCTTAAATTTTAAATTATAGAGATATAAATTGTCTATATTCGGCTTTACTTTTAATCTCTAAAATTTGATGGATCTTTCAAAAATAAAAATGGTTGTAACCGATATGGATGGCACCTTGCTCAATTCCAATAATCAAGTAAGTAAAGAATTTTTTAAACTATTTGCCGACTTAAAAAGTCACGATGTACATTTTGTTGCTGCTAGTGGTCGACAATATTATAGTATTATTGAAAAATTAGATGTTATTAAAAATGACATAAGTGTTATTGCCGAAAACGGAGGTCTAATAAATTATGAAAATCAAGATATCTTGACAACTATCTTACCTCTAAAAAAAGTAAAAAAAATAATTCCCTTATTACGTAAAATTGACAATTCATTTATGGTACTTTGTGGTAAAAAAAATGCATATATCGAGACGAATGCAACAAAATCTATTTCTATATTAAAAGAATACTACAGTAAATTTAAAATTGTAAAAGATTTAACTGAGATAGAAAATGATATGATATTTAAAATTGCTATCTATCACTTTAAAAGTTCTGAAAATTATATCTACCCTTTTGTAAAGCATTTAGAAAATGAAATTGAGGTAAAAATATCTGGCGAACATTGGGTAGATCTGTCACATTTTGATGCCAACAAAGGTTATGCACTAAAAATATTACAAGATAAATTAAGGGTTAGCAAAGAGGAAACTATGGTTTTTGGAGATTATAATAATGATATTGAAATGCTCGAATGTGCGCATTATAGTTTTGCCATGTCCAACGCACATAAAAATGTAAAAGCTATTGCAAATTATAAAACAAAAAGCAATAATGATGGTGGTGTTGAATACATATTAGAACAACTCATCAAGGATAAAAAACGGAATAAAAGTTAAGCGACAAATACTACTTGAACAAATTTAAAATATCTTGTTGTATTCTAGTAATTTTATGTGTTTTTGCATTTATCAAGCACCAAGTAGTCTTTGCTTTTGCCAAAAGTATGTCTCCTTTAAAAATATGAACATTTCTTATTGATCTTACACCAGTCGATTCACCAACCCAAGTATAAACAGTTATTTCGTCATCTAAAAATGCCTGTTGCATATAATCTATTTCATGCCTGATGGCTACCCAGTAATATTTACTGTTGATATCATCATTTGTTAAAATATTCCAATGTTTTTCCGCAATATTGTTGACCCATTGTAAATACACAACATTATTTACATGGTTTAAAGCGTCAATTTCATCTTCTTTAACTATAAAATTTTCTTTATAGGAAACGGTATCTTTTGGCGGAAAATCTTTCAATTTAATATAATTTAAAGTGCTAATGTAAAACTTTATTTCTTATGCTTTATGCCTGTTTTCGAGAACTGCAACAATATCGTTTAAATAAAAACCCTTGGCCTGTAATAAAATTAAATAGTGGAATAATAAATCAGCACTTTCATTTACAAATAAATTGTCATTGTCATCTTTTGCTTCTATTATCACCTCAACGGCTTCTTCCCCTACCTTTTGAGCAATTTTATTGATTCCGCTTTTAAATAACGAAGAAACATACGATTTTTCATCCTCTAAATTTTCTTTTCTATTGCGAATTACGTTTTCTAATTTATCTAAAAAACCATAACTATTTTCATTTTTTTCATCCCAACAAGTATCTGATCCTTTGTGACAAGTTGGTCCTTTCGGAATTACAGAAATTAAAAAAGTATCTTGATCACAATCTAATTTTATATCCACCAAGTTTAAAAAATTACCACTCTCTTCTCCTTTTGTCCATAATCTTTTCTTAGTTCGGCTATAAAAAGTTATTTTATTGATTTCTAAAGTTTTATCTAAAGCTTCCTTATTCATATAGCCAAGCATAAGTACATTTTTGGTTTGATCGTCTTGTATTATTGCCGGTATTAAACCGTCGGTATTTTTATTAAAATCTGGTTTCATGATATTTTATTTTTATTGGCAATTATAGCCTTACCGGAATATTATTATTTTTAAGTTCTTGTTTTAAATCTTTGATGGTTATCTCTTTAAAATGAAAAACACTTGCCGCTAATGCGGCATCTGATTTGCCTTTTTTGAAAGTATCTACAAAATGCTGCATATTACCGGCTCCACCTGAAGCAATGATAGGTATATTCAAGTTTTTAGATAATTTAGCCAAAGCCTTATTCGCAAATCCGTTTTTTGTTCCATCGTTATCCATAGAAGTAAAAAGTATTTCACCTGCACCTCTATTTTCCACTTCTTTTGCCCAAACAAATAAATCGAGTTCTGTTGCAATTTTACCTCCAACCAAATGTACTTTCCAAACACCATTAACCTGTTTGGCATCAATGGCTACCACAATACATTGAGAGCCAAATTTTGCAGACAACTGATTGATAAGATTTGGGTTTTTTACTGCGGAAGAATTTATAGAGACCTTATCGGCTCCCGATTTTAATAGCATGGCAACATCGTCAATACTCGATATGCCTCCTCCAACCGTAAAAGGTATGTTTACTTTTTCAGCCACCTTTAAAACAAGATCTATTAAAGTTTTTCTTCTTTCTTCAGTAGCAGTAATGTCTAAAAACACGAGTTCATCAGCTCCTTCATTACTATAGATCTCTGCCAAGGCAACCGGATCTCCGGCATCGCGGAGCGACACAAAATTAACCCCTTTTACGGTACGTCCGTTTTTTATATCCAAACATGGGATGATACGTTTTGTTAACATATTATTTTTTGTTTTTTATATTTAAATCTACCCCATCATAAAATCCCAAACTCTTATTTTTTATCAGTTTGGTAAAAAAAGCTATTTGTCCTGTATGGTAAGAATAATGCTCAACAACATGTAATATTATTCCCAAGCCTGAATAGGTAAAACCCTGTACCTCACGAATCTTTAACAAGTTATCTTCTGTAATATCTCCAATTATTGTTTTTGCCTGATCCATTACCTCCTTTAGTTTGGTGAAAATTTCTTCTTTGGTATATCCTGATGCTGTAGAAAATTCTTTATCCCGTTCTCTTTGATCTTTATCTCCAAGTAAAGAACTTATCGCATATTGCGTAATATTTCCGCAAAGGTGTAAAATTAAATTAGCAATACTATTGGAAACCTCATTGGGTTTTTGCCAAATTTCTTTATCTGATAATTGATCTAAACTCTTCTTAATCATATTGGTATGAACATCCAATCTATAAATGGCATTTTTTATAAATTCGTGTTTTAACTGTTGGCTTAAATTATTCATCTTTTTAAAATAAACTGTTCTAATTGTTTTAAACTGATTCTTTTCTCATAAATAGCTTTACCAATAATAACACCTTCACAACCTATTTCTTGTAATTTTTGCAATTCGTCAATATGAGATATCCCTCCACTTGCAATGACATTAATTTCAGAAATATTTTGAATTATTTTTTTATACAATGAAAATGAAGGGCCCTGTAACATACCGTCTTTAGCTATATCAGTGCTTATAACAAACTTTATCCCTTTTTCTTTATACGCTTGAATAAACGGAATGATCTCTTGATCAGACTCTTCCTGCCACCCGCTAATAGCAATTTTATCTTTATTGGTATCGGCTCCTAATATTAATTTGTCGTTTCCATATTGTGACAACCATTTTATAAATAATTCAGGATCTTTAACTGCAATACTACCACCTGTGATTTGACTAGCGCCAGAATTAAACGCTATTTTTATATCATCATCAGATTTAATTCCCCCCCCAAAATCAATAATTAAATTGGTCTTGCCTGCAATTTGTTCTAAAATTTTATAATTCCATATTTTTTGCGATCTAGCCCCATCTAAATCTACCAAATGTAAAAATTCAATACCAGAATCCTGAAACTCTTTTGCAACTTCTAATGGATCTTCATTGTATACAATTTGCGTCGAATAATCGCCTTTCGTTAAACGAACACATTTTCCGTTAATGATATCTATTGCGGGGATAATTCTCATTTAATATTATTTTTAATCGTTATTTATTAGACTAGTTCTAAAAAATTATTCAATATTCGTTCTCCAGCAAAACTACTTTTTTCTGGGTGAAATTGTACCCCATAAAAATTATCCTTTTGCA
>CAYPHN010000269.1:0-4882 GCA_964410265.1 uncultured Flavobacteriaceae bacterium
TTGATAAATAAGAAACTAAGGCTAGTGATTTAGTTTTTCAGCAGACCCTAAATATTCAATTTTTTTTAATTCCAACCGAAGAAGATTTATTACAAAAAAAGGTTAAAAAAAAATTTTCAACCTTTTTTAGCTTGCTAATACAATCTTATAAAGCGTTATCCATAATTTCTTGAACAACTTCTGGGTTCAATAACGTAGAAGTATCCCCTAAATTATCGGTTTCATTACAAGCAATTTTACGCAATATGCGACGCATAATTTTTCCTGATCGTGTTTTTGGCAATCCACTTGTAAATTGAATCTTATCTAATTTGGCAATCGGACCAATATGTTCAGTTATAATCTGATTAATTTCTTTTCGCAAATTATCATGAACACGTGATTCTCCAGTTTCTTTTAAAATAACATAACCGTATAAAGCATTTCCTTTTATATCGTGAGGAAATCCTACAATTGCAGATTCAGCAACAGCTGGGTGCTCATTAATAGAATCTTCAATTGGAGCTGTTCCGAGGTTATGCCCAGATACGATAATCACATCATCTACCCTACCAGTAATACGATAATAACCTACTTCATCACGCAAGGCTCCATCTCCGGTAAAATACTGATTTTCATATGCTGAAAAATATGTCTCCTTATATCTTTTGTGATTTCCCCAAATAGTTCTCGCCATAGAAGGCCAAGGGAATTTTATACACAACCTACCATCAACTTGATTACCTTTTATTTCTTCTCCATGTTCATCCATTAAAGTAAGTTGAATTCCCGGTAACGGAAATGTCGCATAGGTTGGTTTTGTTGGTGTAATATATGGTATTGGCGAAATCATAATACCGCCAGTTTCAGTTTGCCACCAGGTGTCTACAATAGGACTTTTTTTCTTGCCTATATTATCATTATACCAATGCCAGGCCTCTTCGTTGATAGGCTCACCTACAGATCCTAACACCTTTAAAGAAGAAAGATCATGCCTTTCAACACATTCTAATTTTTCTTTTGCTAAGGAGCGAATTGCAGTTGGTGCGGTATAAAATTGAGTTACTTTATGTTTTGCAACAATTTCCCAAAAACGACCCCAATCCGGGTAATTTGGTACGCCTTCAAACATTACACTAGTTGCTCCATTTGCCAACGGGCCATAAACAATATAACTATGACCAGTAATCCAACCTATATCTGCTGTACACCAGAAAATATCATTCTCTCTGTATTGGAATACATTTTTAAAGGTATAAGCCGTATAAACCATATAGCCTGCTGTGGTATGAACCATACCCTTAGGCATTCCGGTTGAACCGGAAGTATACAAAATAAACAAAGGATCTTCTGCGTCCATAATTTCAGGTTCACATTCAGTTGCAGCTTTATCCAATAAAGGTTGTAACCACTTGTCACGTCCATTTTTCATTTCTATTTCTGAATGGATACGTTTCGCAACCAAAACAGTTTCTACACCTGGGCATTCTTTAAGTGCATCGTCTACAATTCCTTTCAAATCGATTGTTTTTGTACCGCGGTAAGAACCATCTGATGTAATGACCATTTTACAATCACTGTCATTGATTCTTGTTGACAATGCAATGGCAGAAAAACCAGCAAAAACTACAGAATGAATAGCTCCTATTCGGGCACAAGCTAAAGTTGAAATGGCAAGCTCTGGAATCATAGGTAAATAAATACAAACTCTATCTCCTTTTTTAATACCTTGTTCTTTCAAAACATTTGCAAATTGATTTACCCTTTCATAAAGCTGGCGATAACTAATATGTTCAGCAGCTTCCTTTGGATCATTTGGCTCAAACAAAATTGCTGTTTTTTCACCACGTATTCGTAAATGTCTATCAATACAATTTTCTGTGATATTTAATTTTGCTCCTTCAAACCATTTAACTTCCGGTTTCTTAAAATCCCAAGTCAAAACCTTGTCCCATCTTTTACGCCATAAAAAATGCTCTTCTGCAATTTCTTCCCAGAATAATTCAGGATTTCTAACCGATTTTCTATGTACCTGAAAGTACTCTTCTAAGTTTTTAATGTGATAATTACTCATATTATATTCTAAAATTTTAATTTCAATCTGTTAACAAAAATACTTCAACATTTTCAAATTAGATAATTTAACCAAGACATTATTTCTTGGGTATGTTGCAAATAATTAGAGATTTCTTGAGGTAATTCATTATTATTGTTCAGTGTATCAATCAACTTATCTACTTCATCCACCGAAGAAAAAGCGTTCAAAACAACAAGTTTACCTGATAAAAATGATGTAATTTTCACCATATCATTGGTGCTAAATTCTGGATGATACTGTACTCCAAAAAAATGAGATTCTTTATACTTAAAAGTTATAGCCTGAATTTTAGAGTGACTATTACTCGCCAATATTTTTGCATCTTTAGGTATTTCAACAACCTCATCAAAGTGAATACATAGTGCCTTAAAATTATTTTCTCTTTGTGTAAAAAACGGACTTCTCTTACCTTCTTCCGTTAATTCAATTGGTTGAGAAATTCCTACTTCTAGGCCTTTCGGACTTTGGGCAACTTTACCTCCCGCAGCGACAGTAGCAACTTGCATCCCCCAGCAACTACCATAAAATGGAACACCACTTTCAAAAATAACTTGAGCAAATTTCAATTGTCTGGTTACCTCGGGTATTTTATCCATAATACATAATGTGCTACCTGTCCACATTATTCCATCGTACTTTAATAATTCCTCTTTGTTTGGTAAATATTTATCATCATCTGCTGGATAAACTACATCTGGTAGAACAATAGGGTTAAGTATTTTTAACATTTTAATGAAAAGTAAATTATATGGAATAATACCCGCTTTTTCTCTTTCAATTCTTGTGCTTTGAACATTCCCTTCAACAATTAATATATTCATAGTTTCAATCAAAGTGAAAAAAAAACTTAAATAATTTCGAAATATCTTTTAAGTTGCCAATCTGTAATTGCCGCTTGTTGTTGATCATCTTCCCACAATCTTGTATGCGCATAGTGGTCTACAAAAGTATCACCAAAAAGATCACGAGCAACTGCAGAACTTTTAAATTGCTTAGCGGCTTGAGATAAATTTCTTGGCAATAAAAATTCTTTTGACATAGAAACATCATAAGCATTACCCTGAATTGGTTTTGTCGGTTCAATTTTATTCTCAATACCCCAAATACCTGAGCCTAATGCAGCTGCCAAGGCCAAATGTGGATTTATATCTGCCGCAGAAATACGATATTCAACACGTTGAGAATTTTCGCCCCCCGGTATAGCACGTAAAGCGCAAGTTCTATTATCAACACCCCATGATGCGGTTGTAGGTGCCCAAAAACCCGGAATTAACCTAGTATAACTATTACAAGTAGATGCTACCATGGCTAATAGTTCTGGCATTAATTTTTGCTGCCCACCAATAAACCATCGCATTTTATCTGACATATTATCTTTTTTATTTCTATCATAAAAAATAGCTTTACCCTCTTTATTTTGTAATGAAATATGAATATGCCCGGATTGCCCTGGATAATCTGCTGACCATTTGGCCATAAAACTTGCAATCATTTCATTTTTCTGTGCCCAAACTTTTAAAAAAGTCTTAAATAAAACTCCGTTATCTGCTGCTCTTAAAGCATCTGAATATTCAATTGCTGCTTCCAGAACACCAGGTCCGGTTTCTGTATGTAAACCTTCTAATGGCATACCCATTTCTTCACATAATTGCATAATTTCATGATAAAAGTTGGCATGTGTTGAGTTACGCAATACTGAATAACCAAAATTTCCAGGGGTCATTGGTATTAAATCATTATAGTTTTTATCTCGTAAACTTTGTGGTGTTTCATTAAATAAGAAAAATTCATATTCTAATGCTGCACTTGCTTTTAAACCCTGATTATCTAATCGTTGTATTATTTTTTTTAAAATTGACCTTGGACAAACTGCACTTGCTTTATTTTCAGAAAAATCTGCCAAACAAATAATCGATCTGTTATCTTCTGTTGGTAAAAGCCTAAAACTTGCCGTATCGATACTAGCAGTTGCATCTTTAAATCCATCTTGCCATCCTGTAAAGGAATCCTTTTTATACAAGGTATCATTAGAATCCCATCCAAAAACCACATTGCAAAATTCAAATCCTTTGTCTATTGAAGCAAGAAATTTTTTAGTACTCATATATTTACCACGAAGTACACCATCCATATCAACAATGGCCAATTTCACATTCTTTATTTGATTATCTTTTATATATTTTTCGATTTCTTTCACTTTATACATTTCCTTTTATGTGTGTTTTTCATGTGTCAAAATTTGGCATGCTCGTTTCATGTGCTAATGCGAACTCCTCTTCTGGGGATAAAATCAATCTATGCCTACCTCGTAAAGCAAAATAAAGTATGCCAATAATTAAATAGGCAATAGCAATAAATACTGCTGTTCTGTACGATTTATCTTGCAATTGAAAATACATAGTTGCAAGGGCTATTATTATGGTTATCCAGGCACCTGTTTTCCCAAACGGACTAACATAAGGTCTGTCTAGTTCTGGCTGATTTTTACGTAATAATAAAAATGAGGCGCTTTGCAATACATAAGATAACATGGCGCTAAAAACTGCAATATTTAACAAAGCGCCACCTATAAATACCCCACTTTCTTCGCCAGCCAAAAATTTAGTGATCATCAATACAACAAACCCAATAACCGAACCTAATATCAATGCAGTATATGGTGTCTTTCTTTTACTATGGGTTTTTGATAAAATTACCGGGAAATAGCCCGCCCTTGACAGGGAATAAATTTGTCGTCCAAACGCAAAAATAATGGTATGAAATGATGCGATCAATCCAATGGAAGCGACCAAGGCCAATAGCTTT
>CAYPHN010000270.1:0-4872 GCA_964410265.1 uncultured Flavobacteriaceae bacterium
ACTATCCGCCATGGTATCTAACAATTGATTTTTCTCATCAACTGAAATTGTTTTCAACTTTTCATTAACCTCATCTATACCCGTCAATAATAAAGCACCAAATATGATAGACCCCAACATTCCTGCAACTTTATTGGCAATTCCCATCATAGCAATTCGTTTGGCACCGCTCTCCATAGGTCCTAAAATTGTAACATACGGATTAGCTGCTGTTTGCAACAGTGTCATTCCTGTACCTTGAATAAAAATTGCAACCAAAAACAACCAATAGGTTCTTGCGCTTGCAGCAGGAATAAAGACCAATGCACCAATTGCCATAATTACCAAACCTAATGACATACCTTTTCTGTAACCTATTTTATTTAACACTAAAGATGCTGGAATAGCCATCACTACAAAAGAAATATAGGATGCAGATGCTACCAAATAAGATTGTGCCGAAGTTAATTCATTTATGGTTTTCATAAAAGGAATTAAGGCTCCATTGATCCATGTTACAAATCCAAATATAAAAAATAGCATCCCAATTATAAGCAATGGGATGAGCTTAGATGATTTTTCCATTGTGTGTTTATTTAATATTATTACATCAAAGATGCATTATTTTTTGAAAATTATTGAAAATAGTTTCAAGAATTATATTTTTAAAAGTAACCCATTTGCATAACTCTACATATTATTTTCTATATAGAACCATTAATCTTCGTTAAATAGCATGTTTTATAAGTTTAATCTGAAAGTATGGAAGATTATAAAGCAAATCCCTTTTTTCCGTTAAATCTACTTAATTATTTTTTTTATACCGTTTTCGCAATAATTTTTTATCTTTCTTTATACTATCCCTCTGCTTTTTAGTAAGTAATTTTTCTTTCTCTGTTTTCTTTAATCCAACTTTTTCTGCAAATTCCTTACTGTTATCAAAATCAAATGTATAAGAAATACCCACGCCTTGGGTATAGCCTTCTCCATCAACAACATCAAATTCTATTTCATTTTGTCTATTATAAACTTTAGCTTGAAATGTTTCGGCCTCATTTAAAGGTACAACTATCTCTACTTCTCCGATAATATTCGAGCTCGTATTTGAACCTACCGGCACACCTACTTTACCATTCACAGTAACTTTTTCTCCAATTTTACCCGATACTTCAAAACCTAATTGATCATCGGTTGTTACATCTTGGACACTGTTTGTTGTCCCAATATCGTATGTGACTCCTAATTTGAAATTTTCATTTTCACTTCCCAACATATTTGACATCAATTGCGATGCTTTCTGAGCTAAGGTTCCTGCAATTGCTGCATTACCGTCAAAATTTGATTTATCTTGATTGGTTCTTGAAAAGGAACCAGTTGCTAAGAGGGAAATGAACTGGGTCAACTTATCGTCTTCATTACGCAACTTAAAATTCATTTCTGTAGAAACCAATGAACTAGCATTAGGTATATTTATATCAAAGGACAGATCGGGATTAGACAATGAACCTGTAATTGTAGTTATCAAATCAACATCAATCTTTCTTGAACTTGCAATTTCATCTAATAAAATAGATGGATTAGCTTTTGTATGATTTATTGCAACAATATTCAAATCGGCATCAAAAGGGCTACCATTCCAAATTATAGTACCCCCCTTATTGACAATAAAATCTTTCTTTACAATATTTTTAAATTGATACTTACCATTATCTACAACCAAAACACCATACATTTCAAACTTTCCATTGGTATCAATATTTAATTTTAAATTACCATTGGTACTACCTCTTAGTGTACTTCCAGAAATTTTGTCAATAACAACCTCAGCAACAGCATCTTTTGTTACTTTTAAATCAAAATTTATACTAAGTCCTTTTAATCGCTTAAATACAAAGTCTTTATTTTCATTCGTGTTATTCTCATCAACATTAGGGTTTTCAAAATGTATCAATTGTGATTGATATACGGTACTTACATCACTCAAGGGCATAATAAACACTGTTCCTTTATTTGTTTTACCAACAACATCAATAACCAATTCATCTGTATATCCTTTAAGCGTAGTTTTACCCGCAATCAATCCCGTACCATAATATAGCGCGTCCTCTGTTTCTTTTGTATTTAACACTAATAAATTATCAGTATCTAGTTTTAAATCTAATTTCCAATTCTTAAATTCCTTATGCTTAATAGTTCCTTCAATGAAGCCTTTGGTTTTCATTATATCATCTTCAATAGTTATTTTTTGAAAATCAAATGTTTGCCCATATAATTTAACCCTTGTTTCACCTAAAAAATTAAAATTCACATTTAAATATGGCAATGCAATTCCTGCTTCTTTCAAAAATATTGCACCATCAATATTTGGGTTTTTAATTAAACCCGTGATGGTTGCATTACCCGATGCGAATCCTCTAATTTTTGATAAAACATCTTTTCCCAAAGGGCTAAATGCATTAATTCTAAATTTATCAAATTTCACGTCAGCCAAAATAGTTGGATTTTCACTAGTAAAATCAACATTTCCTTTGGTAAAAAAACTTATCAAATCTGAATTTTCTATTCTCGATTCAAAATTGTAGCTCTTTAAAGACTTATCCCCAGAAGCAGTAAACGTTAAATCACCATAATAATCATCATTAATACTAAAATAATTAACTCGAATATCAGCCAACGGTAGTGTTAAATTATCTACTCTTTTCAAATGTAGTGTACCATTAATTTTACCCCCAAGAACAATACTATCAATGGACGGAGTTATATCATATAAATTAACATTCTCAAGTTCTAAATCAATATGAGTATTGTTCCCACCGTCAACAAAGCCTGCTAAATCAATAAATTGCTGGTTATTTGAAACTATATTAATATTATCAATAGCGTAGGATTTAAATGATTTATCAAATACAAATTTATTTTGTTTGTTTTCATGAGGGTTAATGTTCCAAGTGTTATTTTTAAATTTTATTTCAGATTTCTTAATTCCAAGAATGGATTGATTTTTATCATTAATGGTATGATAAAAACTCAGATTGAAATTTTCTTTAAGATCTTTCCCTCCTTTAAAATCAGTTCTTATAAACAAAGTATCATTCAATACAATATTCACTAAATTAACGTCGGAAACATTATAGTACTTTGAATCAATTTTATCTACACTTAATACGGTGTTAAAAATTGGATTTTTAACATCAATCTGCATTCTTATATCGTTAATTAACACATCATAAACTTCAATTTTTGGTGATTTAATAGATAATTTTAAATCCTTATTATCTGAATTTACTTCTCCTCGGATAATTGTATTCGCACCCAATTTTATTTCCGGAAAAAAAACATCTACAATTTTATTATAAATATTAAAATTAAAATTTAAAAATTGTCCAGGTCTTACTTCTCTTTTATTAAAATTATTGTACAAGTTGCCAATAGAATTCTCAGCTAACTTTCCTATTTCATTGAATTTAAAATTTCCCTTAATAAATCCATTTATAATATCCGTCGATACAATTTTAACCTCTCTTATAGAATCATTTATTTCTGAGCTAATTAAAAAATCCTTAAATTCATAAATATCATTTTCATTGGTATAAGATGTATTTATAAAACTCAGTTCACCTTCAACATTATCCAAATTACTTCCACGCAAATTAATATCAACCTCACCTTTTAAAATGGATATACTATCTCTAGTAAATAAATTTAATTTCTTAAAATCTACTGATACAATATTTGCATTGAAATTAAACCTATAATCAGAAGTTGACAAATTGGCCAAACCCTTAAATTCTAATTTAATATTTTGATCATCTACAATTAGTCTACCATTAAAATGTTTGTCTTTTAACACCCCGTTCACATAAATTCCGGAATAAGTATATCCTTTATATTGATGCTTTGTAACATTACCGTTTAAGTTGAGGTTTAAACTTTCAATATCAAACCCTTTGCCTTCAACTTCTCCAACCAAAGATAATTCACCTATTAAGCTATCATTAACAAATTTTCCCAAATTGAAATCAATCAATTCAATTTTACCTTTGTAAGTTGCGGCTTCTTTATTGTTGTATTTTTTTAGTTCAATATCTATAATTGAGGCTCCAATGTCAGAGGTAGATTCTAATTTAGATATTATTGAAGTTCTTGTTAAAGATACTTTTCCTTTACTCGTAAAGTGTCCAATTTTCTCAAAAGAAGCAGGAATTTTATCACCCAATAATTTGGGGAATAAATTTATCATATGATCATAACTTGAGCTAAGTTCCTTAATATCTGCAAACATTCTAAATTTTTTTGGATGCAATACATTCTTTAATATTACTTTGCCTTTAAGCGATGAATTTCTATCGGATTTTAAATCAATATCATGTATATCAAAATTATTAATAGTTCCTTTGGCGTGGGCAGTAAAATGAATTCGATCATTTTTACCAAATTCACCATATAATTTTTTTAAATCCGGTAAAACAATATCTCCCTTTTTTATTCTAGCATCAATTTGAACGCTATCCTTAAAATATACCAAATTGCCCATTTTATAATTAAATGTAATGTCGGCTTCCAGATTGGATTTCTCGGTTCTCAAAACGGTTTTCAAAAATTCCATCTTAGTGCTTGAAAAACTAAAATTGGTTGCAAAATCAATAATATTTATATTGTGATTTTCTAATGTTTTTAAATGGTGAATAGATGAACTTACATTACTACCGTCAATTTTAAAATTGTCAAAAAAGCCACTTATATGATGGTAAAAAACAATAGGTGTTTCCATCCTATTTTCATCTATCAAATTAAATAGAACATCTTCAATTACCACGCTAGAAGAAGACAATTGGAATGTTTTGGAATTGCTTGATGAATTGTTAACAAACTTATCTACAAAAATCGTTAAAT
>CAYPHN010000271.1:0-4871 GCA_964410265.1 uncultured Flavobacteriaceae bacterium
CTCAACAATTAAATTTATTGCCCTCCTCTTCAATAACCGTAGATGGTACATCTACTATATCTGATTGGACAGTTAAGCCTGAAAGCTATACTGGATCATTAATGGTTTCTGCTAAGAAAGAATCTGAAATCACTCTTAAAAAAGGTGATATTTCTGCAATTCACCTCATTATACCTGGTAGAAGTATGCGAAGTGAAAATGGTGACACTATGGATAGTAAAATTTTTAGAGCCTTAAAAGTAGACGATTTTCCTAACATATCATATACATTAGCTCATTCTATTAAATTTTCAATAATCGATAAAAATAAAAGAAATTTTAGCGTATCAGGGGTTTTAACAATAGCAGGAGCTGAAAAAACAATACAAAGTAACCTTAATGTAATTTATACCAATGGCGTTTTATCATTATCAGGTGAAATTGCAATAAAATTAAGTGATTTTAATATAGAGCCTCCATCTGCCATGTTTGGTCAAATTGAGACTGGTGATGATATTATTATCAATTTTACACTTGAATATGAAAACTACTATTAAAAGCTATTTTTTTTATTTTTTTATTTTACAGCAAGCTCTTGTAATCCAAGCAGAAATTCAATAATTACAGGGAGATGCCCTAATAATACTTTTAAAGGAATAATTTAAGGAAGGCACAATCCCTTATTTTTAATAATTCTTTTCAATATAAGCACAAACTGTAGGTTGAAATGAGGTTTGTAATTTTGCAGCTTTCTTATAGAGAAAAAGCGCTAATGTTCAATGAAGGTTAAGAAAGTGCAAAAAATATCACTTGAATAATAAGTTGTAACCTAAATTAATTATGTATTAAAAAAGGTTAAGTAAATTAAAAAATCAATTTATCTTTCGTAAGCTTACATAAATAACTTACATTTGTTTTTATTAATTGAGATTAATAACCCAAATTATAATTTTAACAACTTATAAGTTAAAATTAAAAAGAATATGGATAAAAATTCTAGTAATACTGCCAGAGAAATATTAGGGCAGCCGAAATTGTGGCAAAAAACATACAATGCTGTTGTTGCAGAGCATAAAGAATTAACCGATTTTTTAGAATTGGCTTTATACTATGATAATTTACAGGTAATTTTGACAGGTGCGGGTACCTCTGCCTTTATGGGAGAAGTTTTGCAAAAAAGCTTTCAACGAAACATTAAGAGGTCTACGGAATCGATTGCGACAACCGATTTGATTTCTCACCCAGAAGATTTTTTAAGTAAAGCTCGACCTACACTAATGATTTCGGTTGCGCGCTCGGGGGATAGCCCAGAAAGTATTGCAGCAGTCGAATTAGCAAATAGGTATTGTGATAATTTATTTCATTTAATTATATCTTGTAACCCTGAAGGAAAACTCGCTAAGGTTTCTAATTTAAAAAATTCTTATGTGTTTTTGATGCCACAAGAAGCTAATGACGTGGGATTGGCGATGACAGGAGCATTTACATCGATGTTATTGGCAGGAATTCTTATTTCTGACCTTAATAATTTGAACAAAAATGGTAAGTATGTTGATCAATTATCTAAATACGGAGAAATAATACTTAAAGAGTATAATGAAAGAATCAAAAAAGTATCTTCATTAGATTTTAATCGTGTCGTTTTCTTAGGGTCAGGATTATTAAAAGGAATTGCCAGAGAGTCTCAATTGAAAGTTCAAGAATTAACCGATGGGCATGTTGTTTGTAAATATGATTCATTTTTAGGTCTAAGACATGGACCAAAAGCAGTAATTAAAGACTCTACCTTAATTGTATACCTGTTTTCTAATAATGAATATGTAAATAAATACGAATATGACCTAGTAAGATCAATTAATGCTCAAAAAGAAAAATTATATGAAATTGGAGTTGGAGAAAGTCTTAAAAATAAAGAAGAAATCACATTAGACCTTTCTATAGAAGTTAGTGACTCAAATAATATTCCTGAAGAGTATTTTGCTGTGTGTGCAGTTATTCCAGCTCAATTGATCGGTTTATACAAATCAATAAATCTTGGTTTATCTCCTGATTCACCTTCTTTAAACAAGTCAATTAATCGGGTAGTACAAGGCGTAAATATATACAAACAAAAATAATATTTTAAATGATTTTATGTGTTTGCCCTAACCCTGCAATCGATAAATTTATCATAATTGATAACTTTGAAAAGGGTATTGTAAATAGAGTTCGTGAAGAACGATCATTTCCTGGTGGTAAAGGTATACATGTAGCCCTCGGAATTAAAGAACTAGGGGAAGATGTAGCATTATTAGCATTTTGGGGAGGATCGACAGGACAGTGGATTAAACAAGAATGCGAATCTATAGGAGTCAAATGTTATGGACCCGAGGTAGATGGGTATACAAGAACTTGTTTTACAATAAAATCAAATAATGATTTTAATGAAACAGAGATATTGGGTGACGGACCAATTATTAGCGAAAAAGATTACTCAGCATTTTTAGTAGATTATATACAGCTTCTAAAAAATACAGACATTGTTTCAATGAGTGGTTCTTGGCCAAAAAATACTTTTGGAGCCGATTATGCTCAGTTGATTGATACTGCCTCAAAACTTGGTAAAAAATCGTTTATTGATTGTTCGGGTGATACATTGTTAAGTGCATTAAAAAACAAACCTTATGCCATTCACATAAATCATCATGAGGGATACGATATATATAAAACTACAAACCCTATTAAAATCTCTAATAAAATAAATAAAAACTGTGAATTAGTTGCAATTACTTATGGGGCAAAAGGGCTTTATCTTTATAATGGTAAAGAAATTATTCATGCATTAAGTAAAGTAAATAAAGTAATAAGTGCTGTTGGTAGCGGTGATAGCCTGATGGCTGGTTTAATCGTTGCCTGCAAAAGAAAATATAATTTGATTGAAACAGCTAAATTAGCAGCTTCTTGTGGGGCGGCAAACTGTATAAGAGAAGACCTTGGGATGTTTTATAAAAATGATGTAGAAGAGTTGCAAGAACGTTGTGAAGTGAAACTTAAAAGTTAATATGAGTGGAAAAAAAATTTGACATAATTGTTATTGGAGAACTTAATATTGATTTAATTTTAAATCAAATAGAAGGATTTCCAGAAATTGGCAAGGAAATTCTTGCAGATAAAATGACACTAACTCTGGGTAGCTCTTCAGCGATTTGTGCTAGTAACCTGAGTTCTTTAGGTTTAAAAGTTGCTTTTATAGGTAAACTAGGCAACGATATATTCGGTCAATTTATCATTGATCAACTAAAAGAAAATGGTGTAGATGTCTCTTTAATTATTATAGATGATAAGCTCAAAACAGGAGCTACAGTTGCCCTTAGCTATGATGAAGACAGAGCAAATGTAACCCATCAAGGTGCTATGTCTTACCTAGGTATTGATGACATTGATAAAAATAAATTAAAGCAGGCTCGTCATTTACATTTTTCTTCTTATTTTCTTCAACCCGGATTTAAAGGTGCATTGGAAGCTTTATTCAAAAAAGCTAAAGATGTTGGGTTAACAACCTCTCTAGATGCTCAATGGGATCCATCCGAAAAATGGGATCTCGATTTAGAAAAAGTGTTGCCTTTAGTAGATGTTTTTATTCCAAACGAAATTGAACTTAAAAAACTAACAAAACAACCAAATCTGGATTTAGCCATAAATAATATTCAAAATAAATGTAAGTATACCGTAGTAAAATGTGGAAATAAAGGTTCTATACTTTGCTATAATAATAAGAAAATTATAAAAAAACCCTTTCTCAATATTAATGTTGTGGACACAATTGGAGCAGGTGACAGTTTTAATGCCGGATATATTTCAAAATTTGTAAAAGGTAAATCTCCCGAAGAGTGCCAAGTATTTGGGAATTTAATAGGAGCTATTTCAACCACCAAGTCTGGTGGCACACGTGCTTTTATTGATCCTAATAAGATCATGGAAATTGCTAAACAAAAATTTAATTACGAAGAATATTAAAAATGAAGTTACAAGATAAATTTATTGAATTAAGAAGTAAACGGCAAGGGATATTGGCAACTAATTTTTACAATTTTGAAACGCTTGAGGGCGTTTTGTGTGCTGCAAAAATAAACAATCAACCTATTATTCTCCAATTGACGAGAAGTTCTATTAATTATTTGGGATTGCCTGTTGCTTTTAACCTTGCAAAATCAATGTTAGACTATCACGGTGTTGAAGGATGGATACATCTAGATCATGGAGACTCTTATGAACTTGCAGCCCAATGTTTAGATGTGGGGTTTGATTCTGTAATGATTGATGCCAGTGAACAACCTTTTAAAGATAATATAGCACTTACATGTAAGGTGGTAAAGTTAGCCGAAAGCTATGGTGCCAATGTGGAAGCTGAACTAGGTTACATTGCCAAATTAGGTCAAGATAAAGATGGTAGCGGATTTACTCAACCAGAAGAAGCAAGGCAATTTGTAGAAGCAACCGGTGTTGATGCCCTAGCAATAGCAATAGGTACAGCCCATGGGTTCTACGACAAAGAGCCAAAATTAGATTTGGAGAGATTGTCAAATATAGCTGCGATTACTAATGCAACATTAGTATTACATGGCGGTTCAGGAGTTCCAGGAGAAAGTTTAAAACAAGCTGTTGACAGGGGTATTTGTAAAATAAACCTTGCTACTGAAATTAAAAATATCTTTATGCAAACATTAAAAACTAAGCTTTCTACTAACGAAGAAATTGATCTAAGAAAAGTATTTCCTGTAGCTACTAATCAAGTAATTGAGTTGGTTAAAAGAAAGTTAGAAATTGTTCAAAATAAAAAGTAATCTAAATCCATGGGTGTCATTTCTTTAACACAGAAATTAATTCAATTTAACACGATCAATCCTCCTGGA
>CAYPHN010000272.1:0-4860 GCA_964410265.1 uncultured Flavobacteriaceae bacterium
GTAAGTTATCAAAATAGATAATATGTGCTTTTTTGCACATTGATGGACTGAGTTCAACTTAAAATATTTACTCCGAAAATCATTATTGTGGTTAGGCTTCGAAAAAAAAATCCTGTCATGCTTGAAATTTCTTTGAATTTTCCAGATCGTACTGCAAAATTTGAAATCCATATTAAACTTTTCAGAAGTTGTGCTGATATTTTAAGTCTAACTCCGGTTAATACGTTTTATAATTTATTATTTTTGTGTAATTAAAAATTTCACCGATGTATAAAATTGAACATATAGGTATTGCCGTTAAGGATTTAGAAAAATCTAATTTATTATTTGCATCTCTTTTTGGAGAAAAACACTATAAAATTGAGGATGTTTTGAGCGAAGGCGTTAAAACTTCTTTCTTTCAAGTTGGATCAAATAAAATTGAATAACTGGAAGCTACCAATGCTGATAGTACCATAGCAAAATTTATAGAAAAAAAAGGTGAAGGAATACACCATATTGCATTTGCCGTAAAAGATATTAATTTTGAAATTCAAAGACTTAAAAAAGAAGGTTTTACAATTTTAAATGAAGTTCCAAAACGAGGCGCTGACAACAAATTAATTGCATTTTTACATCCTAAAACCACCAATGGTATTTTGGTTGAGCTTTGTCAGGACTTATAAAGAAAGTGCACTGGTTTATTAAGTCAAATCCAACTATAATTTAGTTTATAGCACAAGCAATAGTCCGTTATGTTTTTGTATATGATTGATTTATAACTAGTTTGAAATAATGACCAAATATACTAACTGATTGATATTCAGTTTTTAAACTTATACTTCAACACTTATAACTCAAATTCACACAAAGTGTTGCACAGGACAATTTACCTTAAATTCTTTTTAATATTTAATTAAAATAAATAAATTGAATTAATTACCTTGCAGATTGCAAAACCGTAACAATTCATGAGTAAGTCTTTTGAAAAATATCATAAAAGAAGATTGCGTTCCTCTTATGCTTCAGTAATTATCAGTATTTCCTTAGTCTTATTTTTATTAGGAATATTAGGTTTAATGGTACTAAACACAAAAAAAGTTGCCAATTATTTTAAAGAAAAAGCGGCAATTACACTTTTTTTAAAAAACGATGTAAGCAAAGCACGTATTCTTACACTGCAAGTTTCTATTGATGAACAAGATTTTACAAAGAGCACAAAATTTATTTCAAAAGAAGATGCCGCTGAAATCTATATAAAAGAAAACGGTGAAGATTTTATGGATTTTTTAGGGTATAATCCCTTACAAAATGCATTAGATATTTATGTCAAAGCCGATTATGTAACTGAAGACAAAATGGAAGCTATTGAAAAAAAATACCAAGACAATCAATTTGTTTCAACCGTTTCTTATGACAAACCTTTAATTGGACTACTTACAAAAAATGTTAATCAAATAAGTCTGTTTATACTTATTTTTAGTGGCTTAGCCACATTAATTGTTATTGTTTTAATCAATAGCTCGATCCGCTTATCGGTATATGCGAAAAGATTTACAATAAAAACCATGCAAATGGTTGGCGCGACCAAACGATTTATTCGCAAACCATTTATTTGGGGAAGCGTAAGGCTGGGTATTATTGCAACTATAGCTATTATTGAATTGGCCATAGTTATTTATTATCTCAATATATATTTTCCTGAATTCGGGTTTATAGATGATAAAATTGCTATAATTAGTCTGTTTGGCACAGTTTTCCTTATCGGAATACTAATTACTTGGTTTAGTACATTTTTTGCTACCCAACGATTTTTAAACTTAAGAACTGACGAATTATATTATTAAAATGGCAGAAAAAAATAAAAATAAAGCTTCGGGTGAATTTCTTTTTGAAAAAAGAAATTATACCATTATGATTGCTGGAATCATTATTATCTTAATTGGTTTTATTTTAATGGCTGGTGGTGGTAGTGATGACCCAACTATTTTCAATGAAGACATTTATAATTTTCGAAGAATTAGATTAGCCCCTACTGTGGTGCTTATTGGTCTTGCAGTTGAAATTTACGCCATAATGGCAAATCCAAAGAAAAAATAAAATAAATAACCTTAATCAATTTACTTACATGAGTTATTTGGAAGCCATTGTTCTTGGTATCATTCAAGGTTTAACGGAATTTTTACCGGTATCATCAAGCGGTCATTTAGAAATTGCCAAAGTATTGTTTGGAGATAATAGGGTTCCTAAAGAAAGCTTAACGTTTACTGTAATACTACATTTTGCTACAGCTTTAAGTACGATGTTTGTTTTTAGAAAAGAAGTCTTCGAAATAATAAAAGGGCTTTTTCAATTTAAATGGAACGATGAAAGTAAATTTTCAATAAAAATTATTATCTCAATGCTGCCAGCTGTCTTAATCGGACTGATGTTCGAAAAACAACTGGAAGCTTTTTTTAATGGCAACTTATTAATGGTAGGTTTCATGCTTTTAATTACGGCACTGCTCCTGTTACTTGCTGATAAAGCTAAAAACACAAGTAAATCAGTTTCCTACAAAAATGCATTTATTATAGGTGTTTCTCAAGCCATTGCAATGCTACCGGGCATATCAAGATCAGGGGCTACTATTTCCACTTCTGTTTTACTCGGAGTTGATAGAAATAAAGCTGCGAGATTCTCATTTTTAATGGTAGTTCCTTTAATTTTTGGCAAAATAGCGAAAGACATTTATGGGGGAGAAATAAATTTATATGGTGATCAAATTGGTGTGATGAGTATTGGTTTTATTGCAGCATTTATTTCAGGGCTATTTGCTTGTAACTGGATGATATCCTTGGTAAAAAACAGCAAACTTTATTACTTTGCTATTTATTGTTTTATCGTTGGAATCCTTGCCATAACCTTTACCTATTTTAATTTATAATGGATGTAGAAGCATTTAAAAACGGTCAACTACTATTAATTGACAAACCTTTAAATTGGACATCTTTTCAGGTGGTAAATAAATTGCGATGGGCAATAAGACAAAAGTTTAATCTAAAAAAAATTAAAGTAGGTCATGCCGGAACTTTAGATCCATTAGCAACAGGTTTATTGATAATTTGTACGGGGAAATTCACAAAAAAACTAAATTTAATTCAATCAGAAAAAAAAGAATATACCGGAACTTTTACCCTAGGTGCCACTACACCATCTTATGATTTGGAAACCAAAGTGGATAAAACTTTTTCAACAGACCATATTACCGAAGAAAAAATAAATAATATCATAAAAATATTTTTAGGTGAAATTGAACAAACTCCACCCTTGTATTCTGCAATAAAAAAAGATGGTGTTCGATTATATGAACTTGCTAGAAAAGGAGAAAATACAGAGATTAAATCACGAAAGATCAACATATTTGATTTTGAAATTACAAATATAAATATGCCAAATATCGAATTTAGAATTGTTTGCAGCAAAGGTACTTATATAAGGTCTCTAGCGAACGATTTTGGTAAAGCATTAAAAACTGGCGCTCACTTATCTTCCTTACGAAGAACCAAAAGCGGTGATTATCATATTGATAATGCTATTAGTCCCGAAACATTCATTTCTAGGCTGGGCTAATTTGAGTATCCAAATACGAAATAATTTATCCTAACTTTGCTAAAAATTTATTACCTTCAGTTATGCTTAAAATTCATCATTTTAGAAATGCAACATTGGTCATTGAAACGGACAAAGATGTAATCCTTGTTGATCCAATGCTTGGCAAAAAAGGTTCTATGGCTACTTTTACTTATTTTAGGTTTAAATCACAAAAAAATCCTATTGTTCCTCTTCCTGAGAGTTGTCAAAATATCTTAAGTAAGGTTACCCACTGCTTAATTACACACAAACATCCAGATCACATTGATGATGAAGGCAAAAGTTTTTAATTAAAAACAAGATCCCGGTAACTTGTAGCATAAGAGATGAAATCCTTTTTAAAAAGAAAGGCTTACACGTAGTACAAAGCATTGAATACTGGATAAAAAGTGAATTTCTTGGAGGTACTATTGAAGGAATTCCGGCCAAACATGGTTATGGCTATATAGCAAAGCCGATGGGTAATGTAATGGGTTTTTATTTGGCGTTACCCAATCAAAAATCAATTTATATAAGTTCAGATACTATTTACACAGAACATGTTGACAGGGTTTTAAAAGAGTACAAACCTGAAATAAGTATTGTTGCCAGTGGAACAGCTCAATTAGATATTTTTAAGCCTTTACTTATGACCATGGAAGACATAATTAAATTTACAATAAATGCGCCAAAAAAGGTGATTGCCAATCATTTAGAAGCTGTAAATCATTGTCCTACAACCAGAGAGAAACTAGAAAAAGAGCTCAAAAAAAATGGTCTTTTAGAAAAAGTTAAAATACCATATGATGGAGAAGTATTAGATATGTAAGTTTAAAATAACCGAAATTTTAAGATTTGAACATTCAAAAGGGCTTCCAAACGATTGTAAAAGTATGACTCCCGAATTCTTTCCCATTCTAAAATATTTTGTATATCCGCAAACACTAATAATTGATAATTAATGTTTTTTTTTAGAGAAAATAAAGATTTGAATATATTTAGTTTTACGGCTAATTTTGATAGCGAAGAATCCTGTCGTACTCATTTTAAAGAACAACGGGATAAAATAGGTATCGTATGTAGAAGGTGTAGTCACACGAACCATTATTGGATAAAAAGTCAATGGAGTTATGAATGTAAAAAGTGTAGAAGTCGTACCTCATTACGAAGTGGGACAATAATGCAGAGTTCCAACTTATCGTTTCTAATTTGGTATAAAACAATGTTCTTGTTAACAGCTACAAAGAAAGGTTTTTCATCTAAAGAAAT
>CAYPHN010000273.1:0-4858 GCA_964410265.1 uncultured Flavobacteriaceae bacterium
AAATTTACTATGCGCAATAGTTTTTTTTATTTCATCTTCATAAAATTTCAATGTAAAATTCATTGGAATTTTCATTCTTAACATTCTAAGCGAAGACATTAGTCTAAAATAATGATCTTCAATGAAATGCACTTTATTTTGACTATATTTTAAAGTATCAAAAACTGCATCTCCATATTTAAATGCTCTGTTTTGTACACCTATTCGAATTGAATTTTCAGATATTATTTGTCCGTTAAAATTTATTATCATTAATAATACATTATTTGCAAAAGTATATTAAAAAAAGCCTTGAAAAATCAAGGCTTTTAATTTATTTTTAAGTCATTGAAACTATCCTCCAATAACATGTTTGAGTTCTGCTACCTGGCTTTCCCAAAACATTTTTGATTCCTCAATTTCATCCTCTTCTGCAAAATCAGTTATAATCAAAGAAACATCTTTTGTTAATGCATCTACTTGAATTCGAAGCTCAAAATAACTATTTTTATCTTTATCTTCTTCCCATTTAAACTTTATAAACTCTCCTTGCTTTAATGATAACCTTTCTGCTACTTCTTCTGAATCATCCCATATAAAAGTAAACAACTTACCTCTTGAGTTTACATTGTCTGCAAACCATTCACCCAATGCATCAGGCGTAGAAATATATTGGTATAAAAAGCTAGAGGAAGCTTTAATTGGAATTTCTAATTCAAATTTAATTTTGTCTGGCATTCTTCGTGTTTTTTATTATAGGCAATATATATAATATCTTATTCTTAAAAAAATTTTTTATTTAAATATTTTTTCATTGTTTACTTGTAGAAATTGATTTTGTTTTTATATTTGCAAACTCAAAAACGGCGAGGTAGCTCAGATGGTTAGAGCGTCGGATTCATAACCCGGAGGTCACGAGTTCAATTCTCGTTCTCGCTACATAAAAGACTGTGATTTTACAGTCTTTTTTTATGAAAATAATTTTAATTCTCACTAACAAATTTAATAATTAAAGATTCTACTTCACCTGAAAAATCTGATTTAAACAAGTGTTAGGCATGAGAACTGCCTTGAATTATTTTTATGCTTTTTGGCTTACTTGATTTATCGTAAATAGATTTTACATGTGTATACAATCCTTCATCTTTAGAAACTATAAATAGCTTATCTGTTTTATCCGATTTTACAGGGGAAGGCCACCAGCCGGAGCCATTAAAACAATTTTATTTATATAAATTTTTGTTAAAGTCAAAGCTCCAAGAACTGCTGCTGCTCCCATACTCCCTCCAACAATATTTATTTCTTTAAAACCTTTATCATTCAAATATTTTATGGCTCCTAAAATATCATATGATTTTTTATTTGAACTACCCGACTTACTATCTCCATAACCTCTAAAATCAATCGATAAGCTAGCAATATTTTCTTTCTGAAATTTCTTTGCCAAAAAATACCAACTTTCCTTATTAAAAATGGCTCCATGCGCAAAAATTACAACTTTACTCTTTTGTGCAGGGAAAAATGCAGCCTCTATAATTCCGTCATCTTCTGTATTAAACTTAACCAACTCAAAACTATGCTGACTTTTCATTTCTAAATTATTTAACAAGCCATTCAAAATTAATAGAGATAGATATATTGTTTTCATATTAACAATTTTAAATTTATAAAAAATATAGTAAATATACTCTATATCAATATATTAATGCATGGAGAATTAGTTTTTTAAAAATATATTCAGAATTACACATACCCCTTTCGTACTGCCTTGTTTGTAGAAATAAGGACATTTTATTGGGAATCTTGAGGCATAGCCTCTAGGAACTCTTTTCGATTAAATTATATTTAAGAGTATATTATATCACCATTTACCTTTAATAAAGTAGACGAATTACTCATATCATGATGGCATAATTGCATCATGATTGAAGTAATAAACTAGTACTAACAATAAGACAAGCGCAAAAGCAAATACTAATTTCACAAGTGTTTCTTTGATTTTTTCAGAAATAGTCATAAATCATTGTTATTGATATATATAATAACGATAAATCAATAACTTTGTTATAATTTATTGTGTAACTAAAAAAATTGATTGAATTTTTAATGACTATTAAAGTTGTTTGATCATTACATAATGCCCGCCAACTGGTGGAATATCAAATTCATTTCCAACTGTTTTAAATCCGAGTTTAATATAAAAACCCAAAGCTTTTACACGTGCATTACACCAAATAATTTTAGTGTTATTACTTTTTAATATTTCAACTGATTTGTCTAACAATTTTTTTCCAAATCCTTTACCCTGAAATATTTCTTTTGTTGCCATACCACGTAGTTGATACTGCTTTTCATTTGTATCCATATAATTTGCATGCATAAAACTAACAATGCAAGCTAAAACATCGTTATCATATAAGCCAACATGTATGGTGTCCACATCATCATCTCCGGTAAATTGAGCAGATAGATCCATGTTTTTTCTTAACACTTCTTTTCTAATCCCTATGGTATCTTCTGCATTAATTTCTTTTATAGAAATCATGGTCAATATTTTAATTATATTTACGAAAATATAAAAATAAAATGAACAGATTCCTTATAAAACCAATAAAAAAGACTCAAATCACTTCAATAATTCCATTGTTACGCTTAATTAATACGTCTACACCTAAAAAAATACTCCAAGAAAGATTATTAGAAATGGTAGAGCAAAATTATGAGTGTATTGGTTTATTTGATGAGGATAAGTTAATTGGTATTTGTGGGTTGTGGTACAGTACCAGGCATTATATTGGGAAAAGCGCTGAAGTTGATCATGTAATAATTAACAATGATTACAGAGACCAAGGTTTGGGTCAGTTCTTTTTTAAATGGATTTATGAATATTTAATAAAAAAAGGTTGTGAAGGCACTGAATTAAACACCTTTACAGGAAATAGAAAATCGCATAAATTTTACTATAATGAAGGGTATGAAATATATGGTTTTCACATGGTTAAGGTATTAAGAGATAATGGTGAATTTTATTAGTGAGACTGCTATTCTGTGCTGAACTTGTTTCAGTATCTAGCGGGATCAAGTTCAATCTGCCGGCAGGTTATTGTTTGCTGCTTTTTTTACTTCCCTTATACATCTCATACTTAACAAATCTACATTCTAACTTTCCGTTAAATACTTTAATTTTTCTAGAAGCTCTTAAGCCTACATTTTTTATTCCGTTTTCAAAATCTGACGTAATGAACCAAGCATCTGTATCCAGATAACTTTGCTTTAAGGTGTTACCAATTTCTTTATAAAATACTGGTACATTGATTTCCAATCGTTCTCCATAAGGCGGGTTAAACACTATCAAGGTTTTACCATCCACAGGTTTTTCAGAATCAAAAAAGTTTTGTTGTTCTATTTGAATAAATTCCTCAAGAGAGGCATTAGCAACATTATTTATAGCTTTTCTAACAGCGGATGGCGCTTTGTCATAACCAATAATTTTTTGTGTAGAATTTCTTACCTTTTTTAATAAGGAGTCATTAATAATATCAAATAAATTATCGTCAAAATCTTTCCATTTTTCAAAAGCAAATTCATTACGGTTAATGTTTACAGGAATATTATTTGCTATCATGGCTGCTTCTATTAAAAGGGTTCCACTACCACACATAGGATCAATAAAATGTTGTGTGCCATCATAACCCGACATTAAAATTAATCCAGCAGCCAAAACTTCATTAATAGGTGCTATATTGGTATCGGTTTTATATCCTCTTTTATGTAATGACTCCCCAGAACTGTCTAAAGAAAGTGTACAGGTTTCTTTTTGAATATGTATATTAAATTGAATATCAGGATGTTTAATATCAATACTAGGACGTTCTTGGTATCTTTTTCTAAAATAATCTACTATTGCATCCTTACTTTTTAAAGAAACATAATGTGAATTTGTGAAATTATCTGAATGCACAGAAGAATTTATTGCAAAGGTGCTTTTAATATCTAAATATTTTTCCCAACGAATTTCTTTTAAGCCATCGTATAAATCATCTTCATCATAAATTTTAAAGGTATGGATAGGAACCAATATTCTAATAGCCGTTCTTAAAGCTAAATTTGCTTTGTACATAAAGCCTTTATCGCCTTTAAATTTCACATTACGAACACCTTCTTTTATCTCTTGTGCCCCTAAATTTCTCAGTTCCTTAGCTAAAATTGATTCAAATCCGAATAAACATTTAGCAAGCATATTAAAATTTTCTTCCATATGGCAAAAATACGTTAAAAAACATGCTAATAAAAATTTCTTGAAACCAACTATCGCTGAGGTAGAACTATAGGAGTCTTTCGCTGGTTTCATGCCCAATCAAGTTGAGTACAAGCTTTGACATGAATGTCAAAAATCGAAATTCGTTGTTTTTATCGCCTTTTAGGGGGTGATATTTCAACGGTTATCTCGAGGCAAAGCTTCGAGGAATTCTTTTTGATTAAAATAACTCGTCAGTATTTCTTTTTTCTTGGTCTAAATTTTTTATTTTTGTTTGGAATAATTAAAGATGGATAAAAAAACAGAATGGTTTCAAGATTGGTTTGATACTAGCTATTACCACACCTTATACAATCATAGGAACGATGATGAAGCTCGTTTTTTTATGAAAAATCTGATTGCTTTTTTAAAATTAGATCAAGGCGATACAATACTTGATTTACCTTGTGGGAAAGGAAGGCATTCACTTTTTTTAAATGAACAAGGTTTTGATGTGGTTGGTGCCGATCTATCTGTGAATAGTATATTTGCAGCAAAGCATAAAGAAAATAAAACTTTGCGATTTACGAATCACGATATGAGAAACCCCTTGGAAGGAACTTATCACGCTATTTTTAATCT
>CAYPHN010000274.1:0-4856 GCA_964410265.1 uncultured Flavobacteriaceae bacterium
GTATTAACGACTCCCTCTTCAATGAGCGCCCTTAGTCGACGATGCAAAGTCTTCTTATGGATGAAAAATCCTAGCGAGTGCTCAATTAACCCTAGGCTCATAGGCTCTGCAATTTTAGCCAACAAAGTTAAAATTGATGATTTCGAAGCTGCATATAGTTCTGTGGTTTTTCTCATTAAGAAGGGCTATAAGAAAATTGCAAATTTTAGAGGCGATTTTAATCCAAAAAATTCTGTAGATAGGTTTAACGGGTATAAACAAGCACTTTTAGATAATAATATAGACTTTGATCCTTCGTTGGTATTTTTATGTGATAATAATTCTGATTTTGAGGATGGATATTCTAATGCGAAAAAATTGATTTCTGATAAAATTAAAGTTGATGCTATTTTTGCTATAACTGATTTAATAGCCATAGGTGCCATTAAATATCTTAAAGAACAACAGATAAAAGTTCCTGAAGAAATTGCTGTTTTTGGTTTCAGCAACTGGTTTATGTCTTCTGTTATTAGTCCTACGCTATCCACTGTAGATCAACCAGCATATAAAATGGGTAAAGTATCTATGGAAATTTTACTCGACGAAATAAGAACTCTAAAAGATAATAAAACCGTTACTCACAAAGAGATTATTCTTCCAACGAAATTAGTTATTAGAAATTCTTGTTAAACCCGGTATATGAAATAGAATTTTAGTTATAGTCTTAAACGAATGCAAAATATACGGCTTTGACACTTTTTTAATATTAATCGAAATCAGGTTTATAGATTAATTGTTGTCAGTTTTAAATTTTTTTATAAAAGTTGATGTTTCCGATTGCGAAATTTTCGGATTGGCTCCTTTTTTACCTGCTACCAAAGCACCAATAGCACAGGCAATGCTTAATGCTTCGCCCGGTTGTATTTTTTTCAAAAGGTTACAAATTAAAGTAGCCAAAAATGAATCACCTGCTCCAACGGTATCAACAACTTTAATAGGATAGGCATTATTGTTGTACAATTTGCCGTTAAAAAGTAATATAGCACCATTTTTACCCTTTGTTATACATATTTGAAAAGTATGGGTATGTTCAGAGAGAAAGGTTATTTGATCAACTATGGACTCGGAATTACAACCTAAAGCTGCACATATTTCATTTAACTCTTCATCATTACATTTAATAAAATCCGATTTATTCATTAATTCTAACAACAAATCTAAAGTATAAAAGGGAGGGCGAAGATTCACATCAAATACCTTAAATGAAGCATTTGGCAATAAATTTAATAAAGTATTTTTTGTTTTTTCATCTCTGGAAGCCAGGCTTCCAAAAATAAAAGCATCTGATGACTTTACATTTTTAAGAGCCTGATCTGATACTTCTATATTATCCCAAGCTACAGGTTGTTCTATTTTATATGTCGCTGAATTGTTTTCATCTAAAGTTACTTTAACGCATCCTGTATCTAGAATTTCATCTATTTGAATTAATGAAGTATCTAATCCATTTTTTTTGACATATTGTACCAAATCTCTCCCTATTTCATCATTTCCAACTCTACTTATTATATTTGTATCCATACCAAAAGAATATAACCTTAAAGCTACATTTAATGGTGCGCCCCCTATTTTTTTGTGACTAGGAAAAACATCCCAAAGCACTTCTCCAAAGCAAGTTACTTTTGGCATAACCGATTATTTTTTAATTAATTTTTTTTCCAATTCTTCTAAAGTAATTCCTTTAGTTTCAGGCATCAAAAAGAATACAAACAGCAGCTGAAAAACCATCATCAAAGCGAAAAATGCAAAGACAATTCCCGCACCAATAGTTGCAAATAAAAATGGAATAGTGGAAGGAATAATGGCGGCTAACACCCAATGTGTTGATGATCCGAATGATTGACCTGATGCTCGCAAATAATCTGGAAAAATTTCAGAAATAAACACCCATATAACTGCTCCCTGTCCTATGGCATGAGAGGCGATAAAAATAAACAAGAAAATTGGAACGGCCAGTCCGGTCCAATTCATAAAAAATGCCATGGCAACAAGTGATAAAGAAATTATATATCCAACAGAACCAAAATACATAAGTCTTTTTCTTCCGAGTTTATCAATCAAAGCCACTCCAATAATAGTAAATACTAAATTTGTAATGCCGATACCAATACTGCTTAATAATGCTGTACGTTCACCTAGGCCGGCTTCTTCAAAAATGCGTGGAGCATAATACAGAAAGGCATTGATTCCAGATAGTTGATTGAAAAAAGCAATTAGAAATGCCAACATTAAAGGAAAGCGATACTTTTTCATAAAAATAGTTTTTTTACTATCGATATGAGTTTTATGGCCTTTTTCAATTTCAGAAATTAATGCATCCACGTCTTGATCGGGGTAAATCAAATTTAAAACATTTTTAGCTTCTTTTTTTCTACCTTTTAATAGAAGCCATCTTGGGCTCATTGGTACCCTTAGTATCAATAAGGTATAAATTACAGCTGGAATAGCTTCCACTCCAATCATCCATCTCCATGCATTTTCACCTATATTACTTAATAGATAATTGGATAAAAAAGCAATTAAAATTCCAAATACAATATTAAACTGATAAAGGGCAACAAGTCGTCCTCTATCTTTTGCGGGTGCAATTTCAGATACATATGCCGGGGCTGCAATAGTTGATGCACCAACACCTAATCCACCTATAAATCTAAAAAAAGCAAAGGTATATGGATCATTGACAAGTGCTGAGCCAATAGCAGAAAAAGTATATAAAACCCCAATTATTATTAAGGTGTTTTTTCTTCCAAGTTTATTTGTAGGAATACCACCAAATAAGGCACCGATTACTGTTCCCCAAAGCGCCATAGCCATAACTATAGAACCATGAAAAACATCAGAAGAGCCCCATAAAAGCTGTAATTTTTTATCGGCACCCGAAATAACTACAGTGTCAAAGCCAAAAAGAAAACCGGCTAAGGCCACTACTATTGACCAAAGAAATACTTTATTCATCTTTCCAAATTGATTTAATATGATTTAATTTAAAATTTTCAATCCTAACACCATCTCTTGATGATAATTGCAATGTATTATAAAATTCTGTCGGAAAGATTTGTTCTGTCATTACATACTTTCCATGATCAATAAATATCTCAATAGATGACCAATCTAGTATTATTCTAACATCAACCACTTTGTCATATAGATAATAGGTTAACTTATGTTTACAGCTTGCAAAATTCTCATCAAAATTTACCATTCCTGATTGTTTTCTATCCAGAATCATTTCTTTTTTATCGGGATTAATTTCAAAAATTAATGATTCGTTTTTATTATTTTTATACGAAATACTTAATCTTTTCGATAAATTCGTATTGAATCTGATTTCTGTTTGATTGAAATTGGAATGTTCTAATTCAAAAACATCCTTTAAATATATATAATCTTTTTCTAAGATTTGGGTAATTTGATTATCGAAAGATTTTATTACCTCATTTCGTAAAAAACATTTATTGTTTTCTTTGATGAGTGATAACTCTCTGGGTAGGGTCATTGCTCCTCTCCAGGTTTTAGTAGGTGTTTTTAAACCGTACTGCCAATTGCTCATCCAACCCATTAATATGCGTTTACCATTTGGAGTGTTATTAAATGTAATTCCGGCATAATTATCTGTACCCATATCAACCCATTTGTGGTCTTTGTGTTGCACCTTATAAGCTTCTCCATCAAAATCTCCTACAAAATATTGAGTTCCTGACCCACCATTCGGTGCTCCGTAATCTATACTGATAAGAAGTATCCATTTTTCTTCATTGGTACCTTCAATTTTTAACTTAAAGAGATCCGGACATTCCCAAACGCCACCATGCGCCCCAATTTCTTTACCAAAATCACTTAGATGAGTCCATTTTTTTAAATTTGGAGAATTATAAAACTTAACATGATCTCCGGCCACTAAGACCATAATCCATTGTTTTGTTTCATTATGAAAAAACACTTTAGGATCTCTAAAGTCTTTTTTACTCTTATTTCCTAATACTGGATTGTCATCGTGTTTTATCCAAGTATCTCCATTGTCTAAGCTAAATGCAATTCCTTGGGTTTGATAATCATTTCTTCCAGCTTCTTCTTTTTCCCTTAAGTGATAAGTAAAAATAGCAACTAGAGGTGGATTTTTCTCTGTTCCAAAACCTGAAGTATTATTGTGATCTACAACTGCACATCCTGAAAAGATATACCCATGCTTATCGGGATAAAGTGCTATTGGTTTGTGTTTCCAATTAATAAGATTATTACTTACGGCATGCCCCCAATACATAGGCCCCCAAACTATATCATCTGGATAATATTGATAAAATAAATGGTAAGTTCCATCATGATATACTAACCCATTAGGGTCATTCATCCAATTTTTTTTAGGTGTGAAATGAAATTGAGGTCTAAACTGTTCACAATAATCGATCATAAATGTTTTAATATTATGGAAATGAATGACTTATTACTTATACTATTTTTGGCTATTAAACCTATCATTAAAAGACTCGTTTTTAAGAGGTTTTCTATCGTCAATATTTCCTGGAGTAAGCATGAACACAATAATTTCACCTTTGTCATTACAAACAAGGTGTAGTTTAAAACCATAAAACCAACCCAGAGCTCCAAAACTTTTTCGGGCCAAACCAGTAAATACTTTATGCTGCTTTTCTCTTTTGTAATGACATGATTTTAAAGTAGTAGAATCAATAAAAGAAATACCTGTACAATAACCTAAACAATGCGTTTTCATAAATACTCCTAGAGGTTGGACTACCTTTTTTTGTAACTCAACAAAGCGGTTGTAAGAAACACATTCTGGAAACTCATTGCGCATAAAT
>CAYPHN010000275.1:0-4760 GCA_964410265.1 uncultured Flavobacteriaceae bacterium
GTACAAACAATACCGATAGCTACAAAGCATATGCAAAAGTAATTAATGAGCAAAGTGAAAGCTTGATGACTATAAGAGGCTTATTTGAGTTTCAAAATCTGGATCCGATTGCTATTGATGAGGTAGAACCATGGACAGAGATCGTAAAACGATTTAAAACTGGCGCCATGTCGTATGGATCGATTAGTAGTGAAGCACATGAAAATTTAGCCATTGCCATGAATCGAATAGGTGGTAAAAGTAACTCTGGCGAAGGTGGTGAAGATCAAAAAAGATTTAGAAAAGATTTGAATGGCGACAGTAGAAATAGTGCTATCAAACAAGTTGCCTCTGGTCGTTTTGGTGTTACCAGCAATTATTTAACCAATGCTAAAGAAATTCAAATAAAAATGGCGCAAGGCGCTAAACCTGGAGAAGGTGGTCAGCTACCTGGTGAAAAAGTTTTTCCATGGATTGCGGAAGTGAGAAACTCAACACCTTATGTTGGATTGATATCGCCCCCTCCGCATCATGATATTTATTCTATTGAAGATCTGTCACAATTAATTTACGATCTTAAAAATGCCAACAGAGAAGCGAGAATAAATGTAAAGTTGGTCTCAGAAGTTGGTGTTGGTACTATTGCCGCTGGTGTTGCTAAAGCCAAAGCCGATGTGATATTGATTTCGGGCTTTGACGGTGGAACCGGAGCCTCACCACTTACATCACTTAAACATTGTGGGCTACCTTGGGAACTTGGTATAGCAGAAGCGCAACAAACTTTAGTTTTAAATCATTTAAGAAGTAGGGTTGTTTTAGAATGTGATGGTCAATTAAAAACAGGACGTGATGTAGCAATAGCTTGTTTGCTTGGCGCGGAAGAATTTGGATTTGCAACAGCACCCTTAGTGGCCTCGGGATGTATTATGATGCGAAAATGTCATTTAAATACTTGTCCTGTAGGAATAGCGACACAAGATCCAAAACTTCGTAAAAACTTTAAAGGCACTCCAGAACACGTAATTAACTTTATGTACTTTGTTGCTGAAGAATTACGTGAGATTATGGCACAATTAGGATTTAGAACCATCAAAGAAATGATTGGTCAATCGCAAAAAATTAATGCCAAATCCGCTGTTGAACAATATAAAGCACAAGGTATTGATGTTTCCGGTATATTATATCAACCAGAAAACTATGCAAATAGAACCGTATCCAATACAGAAAAACAAAACCATGACCTAGATGATGTTTTGGATTTTCAAATAATACGCGATGCACATCCTGCTATATACCGCAAAGAAAAAATGACATTACATTACCCTATTGCAAACACAAATAGATCTGTTGGCGCAATAATTAGTAATGAAATTTCAAAAATATACGGTGCAAATGGTTTGCCTCCAAATACCTTACAAGTTAATTTTACAGGTTCGGCAGGTCAAAGTTTTGGAGCTTTTGCAACAAGTGGATTGACCTTTAAAATTGAAGGGAATACCAATGATTATTTAGGAAAAGGCTTGTCGGGTGCAAAAATCATAATTCAAAAGCCGGAAAAAGCAAGTTTTAAGGCACATGAAAATATCATCATTGGAAACGTTTGTTTCTATGGTGCCATTAAAGGTGAAGCCTATATCAATGGGATAGCAGGCGAGAGATTTTGTGTTCGCAACTCGGGTATAACTGCAGTAGTTGAAGGTATTGGTGATCACGGTTGTGAATATATGACTGGTGGTAAGGTAGTTATCTTAGGAAAAACTGGTAGAAATTTTGCGGCAGGAATGAGTGGTGGTATCGCTTATGTATTCGATAAAAATAATAAGTTTTCCACAGAACTGTGTAATTTGGAAATGGTTGAACTTGAAGGTCTTTCAGATAATGATAAAACAGAATTGTTTGTATTAATTAAAAACCATTACCATTATACCGAAAGTGAAAGAGCATTCGATATATTAGAAAATTGGAATGAAAATGCAAACTATTTCACTAAAGTAATTCCAACCGATTATAAAAGAGCCTTAGAACAATTGGCTAAAGAACAAGAAAAACAAGCAGTATAATTATGGGAAAGATAACTGGATTTTTAGAGTACGAAAGAGTAGATGAAAAAAACAAAGCAGTTGAGGAAAGATTGAAAAGCTTTAAGGAGTTTACAATTCCTTTAAAGGAAACCGAACTTGAAAAACAAGGATCTCGATGTATGGATTGTGGGATTCCCTTTTGCCATAGTGGATGTCCTTTGGGTAATTTGATTCCAGATTTTAATGAATTAATTTATAAAAAAGAATGGAAAAAAGCCTTACGAATATTACATGCAACTAACAATTTTCCTGAATTTACAGGCCGTCTTTGTCCGGCACCCTGTGAAAAGGCATGTGTTTTAGGTATCATAGAAGACCCTATTTCTATTGAAAATATTGAAAAGAATATTGTTGAAAAAGGCTTTCAAGAAGGATGGATCCAGCCACAACCTCCAAAAGAAAGAACTGGTAAAATAATTGCAGTTGTGGGATCTGGACCTGCAGGACTCGCTGCAGCACAACAATTAAATAGAGCAGGCCATGAGGTTACAGTTTTTGAACGCGATGATGCGATTGGTGGTTTATTACGATATGGTATCCCTAATTTTAAATTGGATAAAAAAATAATTGATAGAAGATTAGATATTTTAGAAGCTGAAGGAGTTACTTTTAAAACAAATACCAATATTGGTGTCAATTATGCGGTTAAAGATCTGGAAAAATTTGATGCTATCGTTTTATGCGGTGGCGCTACAGAAAAAAGAAGTTTACCCACAAAAGGTATTGAAGCAAAAGGTGTTGAACAAGCTATGGATTTTTTAACACAACAAACCAAAATATTATTCGGCAAAAAAATTGAAGGAGAGATTATTTCTGCCAAAGGTAAAAACGTTATCGTAATTGGTGATGGTGACACAGGATCGGATTGTGTTGGTACTTCAAATCGTCAAGGGGCAAAATCAGTAACTAATTTTGAGATCATGCCAAAACCGCCAGTTGGAAGAAGTGAAAAAACACCATGGCCATTTTGGCCATTACAATTAAAAACCTCTAGTTCACATGAGGAAGGTTGTGATAGAAATTGGTTGATCAATACCAAAGAATTTGTTACTGATAAAAATGGCAACTTAACTGCTTTAAAAACAGTTGAAGTATTCTGGAAAATAACTCCGGGTGAAAGACCTCAATTGATTGAAAAAAAGGGCAGCGAAAAAACATGGGAATGTGATCTAGTTCTACTGGCCTTAGGGTTTACAGGCCCAGAAAAAACATTGAGTGATCAATTGGGCTTAGAATTAGATAATAGAACCAATTATAAGGCAATTAATTACAAAACAAATGTTTCAAATATTTTTACTTCTGGTGATATGCGTAGAGGGCAATCTTTAATTGTTTGGGCCATTAACGAAGGTAGAGAAGCAGCCAGAGAGGTTGATATATTCTTGATGGGTAGTAGTAATTTACCTATCAAAGGTCAGGGAGATTTACCAGGCGTATAATCATTCAAATTTCCATAAAATATAAAGGCGTATACAGTAATAAACTTGTATGTGCCTTTGGTTTTTTACCAATACTATTATTGTCTATCCTATGATTAATTTTTTTTGATTTATTTTTTATTTTAATGAAATCTTAAGATTCTCTTTAGATTTGATTTTTACTTTTACGGTCTTAAAAATAATGGTTTACTTAAAAAAGTGTCCATTTAAAATCTAAATTAAATTAACCTTAAAGAATTAAAATTATGTTTAAAAAAATTATCACCGTAGTTGTTCTAACAGTATTGTTAGCTTCATGTGTTTCGAAAAAGAAATATGTTGCCCTAGAGCAAAATTTAACGGATACTAAGGGAGAATTGCAAAAAACTACCATTGAAAAAGAAAATTTAGAAGCCAAATTTGCCAATATTGAAAAAAGAGTAGAAGTTTATAATGCTAAAATAAACTCTTTACAAGATGAAAATAATTCACAAATGGTTTTTGTCGGTGATAACGTTACTGTTTTATCAAAAGACATGAGAGATAATTTGAATGCAACACTTTCTAAAATGTCACAAGAAGAAGTAGCAGGTGCGAATACTTTAAGAGATTCTATCAACCTAGCTATTACTTATAAATTGAAAAAAGCGATAGTTAATAGTGACTTAGACCAGGAAATTGATGTTAATATCGATAAAACGGTTGTAATGATTTCTGTAGCGGATAGTTTATTATTTAGATCAGGAAGTTTTAGAGTAAATAAAAAAGCTTACCCATTTTTAGAGCAGTTGGCTCTTGTTATCAATTCTGAACCTAGTATGGATGTTATGGTTGAAGGTCATACTGATTCTCGAAGTATTCATACAAATGGTATTGAAGACAACTGGGATTTGAGTGTTAAAAGATCAACTGCCATTGTAAGAATTTTACAAAGCAAATATGAAATTGACCCTTCAAGATTAATTCCAGCTGGTAGAAGTAGTTATGTACCATTAACCGATAACGAATCTAAAGAAAGTAGAGCTAGAAACAGACGTACCAATATTATTATATTACCAAATTTAAATAAGTTCTTCGCTTTATTGGCAGATGAAGAAATGGTAACCAATTAATAATAAACCAAAAAGTATTAAAAAGAGATTTCTACAACAGAAATCTCTTTTTTTATTTCTAAAAATACAACATTGTCATACTCCTACATCTCAGGCACTATAAAACCGTAATAAGGATACCGTCTAAAAAAGTGTGTCTGAATACTTAAAACAATCATCTCAAAAATTAA
>CAYPHN010000276.1:0-4754 GCA_964410265.1 uncultured Flavobacteriaceae bacterium
TTCAGAATCCAAATCTAATGAGTATCCAACTAATGTATATTTTGGAGACACACATTTACATACCGATTTATCGATGGATGCTGGTGCTTTCGGAAACCGAATTGGCATGGACGAAGCCTATAAATTTGCTCGTGGCGAAGAGGTAACTTCTACAACCGGTCAAAAAACAAGATTAGACGTACCCTTAGACTTTTTGGTAATTGCAGATCACTCTGATGGTATGGGACTTTTTCCTATGTTATTAGCAGGTGATGAAATTTTAATGAAACATCCATTATTTCAAGAATGGAATAAAATGCTGAAAGCTGGAAAAGGTGGCGAAGTAGCAATCGATATGATTAAAAACTTCTCGCAAGGAACATTTCCTATTAAAACCAATGATGTAGAAATGATGACTCCGGTTTGGAAAAAAGTTGTAGAAGCTGCAGAAAAATACAATGAGCCTGGTAAATTTACCGCATTTATTGGTTACGAATGGACGTCTTTAATTAGTGGAAATAACCTACACCGTAACGTGATTTATCGTGACAATGGCGATAAAGCCATTACACAATTACCATATACCAATGAAGATAGTTCTGACCCAGAAAAATTATGGGAAAATTTAGCCGCTTATGAAGAACGTACTGGAGGTCAAGTTTTGGCAATTCCGCATAACGGAAACCTATCTAACGGAATGATGTTTTTATGGAAGAAACCATTTCTGGAAGTGAATTTGATGAAGCCTATTTAAAGAAAAGAGCCAAGTGGGAGCCATTGTATGAAGTTACCCAAATTAAAGGAGATGGAGAGGCACACCCATTTTTATCACCTAATGATGAATTTACAGATTATGAAAATTGGGATTTTGGAAATTTAGATTTAAGTACGCTGAAAACCAATGATATGCTAGAACACGAATATGCACGTTCTGCATTAAAAATAGGATTGAAGTACAAAACTACTATGGGTACCAATCCCTATAAATATGGTTTAATTGGTAGTACCGATTCTCATACCTCTTTGGCAACTGCAGATGACAATAATTTCTTCGGAAAAGCATCAAATGTAGAACCAAGCAAAGAAAGATGGGAACATCCATTTGTAAAATCAGAAAAAGCAACTATTTACACTTGGCAAACAGTGGCTGCTGGTTATGCAGCAGTTTGGGCACAAGAAAATACAAGAGCATCACTTTGGGATGCGATGAAACGTAAAGAAACGTATGGCACAACTGGTTCTAGAATGCAAATTAGATTTTTTGGAGGTTATGATTATACAGTTTCAGATTTAGAAAATTTAGTAGATGCAGGTTATAGCAAGGGCGTACCTATGGGAGGAGATATGAAAAATGCTGGTGATAAAGCGCCAACATTTATGGTGTATGCTTTGATGGATCCTGAAAATGGGAGTTTAGATAGAATTCAAATCGTAAAAGGTTGGGCGAATGCCGATGGTTCTGTAAAAGAGAAAGTGTATGATATAGATTGGAGCGGTGACAGGAAAGTAAATGCTAATGGTAAAGTTCCTTCGGTTGGAAATTCTGTAAATTTGGAAGATGGAACCTGGGATAACGCTATTGGCGCCACCGAATTAAAAGCAGTTTGGACAGACCCTGATTTTGATGCTGCCTTAGAGGCCTTTTATTATGTAAGAGTAATTGAAATACCAACACCACGTTGGACCTTATACGATGTGCTAAGATTTGGAGCAGAAATGAATGCTGATGTACCCATGACCCAAACCGAAAGAGGATATACTTCGCCTATTTGGTATTCGCCAAAATAAAAAAATACTATTCACACCATGACTCAAAGTCACAATGTGAATAAATTTCAAAAGACTGCTTTTCAAATTTATTTGATTGCTAGTCTTTTTTTTAATTATATTTGAAGTTCTAATTTTTAATTTGAATTAAAATGAAAAAACTCATCCTATTATTTTCATTACTACTATTATTTTCTTGTGGAAAAGATGTTAAGAAAGAAACAACCTCAGCCAATTCTGAAGAAACAGCTTCTACAGAAACTACTGGTCGTACAAAAGGCTACGATAAAAATAAAAATGTTTACTTCGGAAACCTTCACATTCACACCTCTTGGTCTTTTGATGGTTATACCAACGGAAGTGTAACTGAGCCTGATGATGCTTATAGATGGGCGCAAGGAGAATCTATTCCTGGAGGAGGAGATGGAACCCCTTTAAAAGTTAAAATACCTTTAGACTGGTATGCTGTTTCAGACCACGCCGAATGGATGGGAATGTTTAAAATGATGGGAGACCCAAGCACTGAAATTAGCAAGTTAGATTTTGCCAAACGAGTTACTTCTAAAGATCAGGCAGTCGCTTTTAAAGCATTCGGGGATTTTTTATACGATTTTAGTACAGGTGGTCCATTATCAAAAGAACCTCTTTTTTCTGATCCAATAATCATGAAATCTGTTTGGAAAGAGATTGTAGAAACCGCAGATAAACACAATAAACCGGGAGAGTTCACCACGTTTCCTGCCTTTGAGTGGTCTTCAAATCCAAACACAAGAAATTTACATCGGGTTGTTCTATTTAAAAATTCAGAGAATATTCCAGAATTAGCATATTCTTCATTAAATTCTACTCGACCAGAAGACCTATGGAAATGGATGGAACAATCTAGAGAAGAAGGAGCTACTTTGTTAGCCATTCCGCATAATGGTAATGCTAGTGATGGCTTGATGTTTTCATTAAATGATTCCGACGGAAATCCAATTTCAAAAGCTTACAGTGAAAAAAGAATGAGAAACGAGCCTCTTTATGAAATAAGTCAGATTAAAGGAACTTCTGAAGCACATCCAGATTTATCACCAAACGATGAATTTGCCAATTTTGAACTTTGGGATTATACATTAGCTGCTACAGCCGAAAGACCTACGAATAGAAAAGGTAGTTATTTGAGACAAGCCTTATTAGATGGCATTAGGATAGAAAGTGAAGGAAATGGGAATCCTTTTAAATACGGTATTATTGGCGACTCAGACAGTCATAATTCTGCTGCTTCTATTGAAGAAGATAATTATACAGGAAAATTTGGAATGGAAAACGATGCTTCCCACAGATTGAATGGCGTTCCTGGTTTTCCTCAACAAAACAACCAACAATTAAGAGAGTTTAGTTCAGGTGGCTTGGCAGGTATTTGGGCAGAAGAAAATACTAGAGAAGCTATTTACAACGCCATGTTACGCAAAGAAACTTTTGGTACTTCAGGAACTAGAATGAAGGTTCGGTTTTTTGGCAGTTTTAATTTTGATGAAAATAGTATTTCAAATGACGATTGGCTAACTACTGCTTATGCAAATGGGGTACCAATGGGAAGCGATTTAACTAACCCAAATAATAATGCGCCAACATTTATTGTTCAAGCACTTAAAGAAGCAAATGGCGCAAATTTAGACAGAGTGCAAATTATTAAAGGTTGGGTTGATGCCAATGGCGAAACTCAAGAAAAAATATATGATGTTGCGCTCTCTGATGACAGAAAAGAAGGTTCAATATCAGTTGGAAATACAGTAGATTTAAAAACCGCAAAATACAGCAATACTATTGGTGCTGTTCAATTCTTTACTACATGGACAGATACGGAGTTTGATGCTACACAAAATGCATTTTATTATGTAAGAGTTATTGAAATTCCAACACCACGTTGGTCAACGTATGATGCTGTTACGTTAGGTATTCCTGTTAGGACAGATATTCCTTCAACGATACAAGAAAGAGGATGGAGTAGCCCAATTTGGTATTCGCCAAAATAATTTAGAACTTTTAAAATAAAATTTAAAGACAGTCTTTTTTAGACAGTCTTTTTTTAAATTTACAAAATGAAAAAACTATTTAAAGAACCCTTCTTTCACTTTATACTTCTTGGAGCTGTAATGTTCCTTTTGTATGGATTAGTGAATGATAGAACCAGTTCTAAAAACACAATCATTATAAACGATTTTGATGTAAGTAGTCTTATTTCAAAATGGGAAATGCAATGGAAACGTCCTCCAACCGAACAAGAATTACAGAGTTTAATTACCCAAAACATCAAACAAGAAATTTTTTATCAGGAAGCTTTAAATATGAATTTAGATCATAATGATGAAATTATTAAAAGACGTTTAGCTCAAAAAATGCAATTTTTATCTAACGATATTGCATCTATGATAGAGCCTACGGACGATGATTTAAATGATTATTACAAACAGCATGCTGATAAATATTTAACACCTCATATGTATTCTTTATATCAAATTACGTTTAGTCCAGATAATAGAACAAACAATTATAAAGATGCCGAAGAAACGCTAAAACAATTTCCTGATGCTACTTACGATGAAATGAAAAATTGGGGAGACAAACTTCCTTTTGCTTATTATTTTGAAGATGTAAACGCAAATGAATTAGGCTTGCAATTAGGTTCAAAATTTCCTGAAGCGGTAAAAGATAAAGAACTTAATAAATGGGTAGGACCAATCCCTTCTGGTTTTGGATATCATTTGGTATTTATCACAAATAAAAAAGAACCACAACTTCCAGATTTAGAATCTGTAAAAAAAATGGTGTTACGCGATTTGGAATATGACAAACAACAAGAAATTGATGCATTTCTGTATAGAGAATTGAAAAAGAAATACGATATAGAAATAGATATAAAATCGATAGATTTTGATCCAAAATTTGTGAATTATTTAGAAACCGAAATGAGTAAAGAACCACCGTTAAAAACGGTGGCTTTGGTTTTCAGATTAGACCCAAAG
>CAYPHN010000277.1:0-4750 GCA_964410265.1 uncultured Flavobacteriaceae bacterium
TGGCAATTCAGCCCTGTGCCAAGAGCACAGGGATTTCTTGCCATTTCTTTAAACATCGTGTTTCTGGTTTAGTCATTTGTGAATCTGATGAAAAATAATCACTCAATTGGGTTTGTATCTTTTTTGTTAGTATCTTGCTCATAGAACTGTTTTTTAAGTGAATTTTGCTTTTTTTATCAATTACAAAATACAACTTTCTAAACAGTTTTCCAATTTTAAATCAAGCTAAAACCCTTATAAAATCAATACTTTACAACTTATTTAATGTGTTTTTCAGGGGATGGCTAAATTAATACCTTTAGCAAGTTAATTCTAATTTAATTATGAAAAGAAGACAATTTATTCATAAAGCAACTTTAACTTCCTTTGCAACTCTTATTGGAGCAGAAATTATTTTTGGTGCGAATATGCCCAAAGATTATCAACCATTAGCATTTCAAAATCCAGACCCGTTTAAATTATTTAATTTAGATAAGGAAATGGTTGTTTTAAATGAGCGACCGTGGAATATAGAAGCAAAGGCACATTTACTAGATGATAAAGTGACTCCGAATGATAAAATGTTTATCAGGAACAATGGCATAATTCCCAAAACAATCGATGCTAAAAATTGGATTTTAACTATTGATGGTGAGTCGGTTAAAGACAGTAAATCCTATACATTGACTGAGCTAAAATCGAAATTTAAGGAATATACATACCAACTTACCTTAGAATGTGGAGGAAATGGTAGAAGCGAATTTAATCCACCTGCAAAAGGTAATCAATGGACTATAGGAGCAGTGCAATGTGCCAACTGGACAGGTGTTAGACTCAAAGATCTTTTGGAAGATGCGGGAATTAAAAGTGACGCAGTTTATATTGGTTATCATGCAGCAGATACACATTTAAGTGGTGATGCAGGTAAAGAACCTATTTCTAGAGGGATGCCCATGGCAAAAGCTTTACAAAATGAAACTTTAATTGCCTATAAAATGAATGGCAATGATATTCCACTGGCCCACGGTTTTCCTTTAAGGTTAGTTGCTGGAGGTTGGCCTGCATCAGTATCGGGTAAATGGGTTCAAAGAATTAGCATAAGAAATATAGAGCACGATGGTACAAAAATGAAAGGAATGGCATATAGAGTCCCTCGTTTACCTGTAGCTCCCGGTGACAAGGTAAAAGATGAGGATATGCAAATTATTGAATCTATGCCGGTCAAATCAATTGTTACCTACCCAAAAACAGGAGCGATTATTCCAAAAGAGAAATCCTTGAAAATAAGAGGGCATTGCTGGGCTGGTGAATTACAAGTAAAAAAAATTGAATATTCGATAGATTTCGGAGCAACTTGGCATTCATGTACTTTAGAAAAACCTGTAAACAGATTGGCTTGGCAACATTTTTCTGCTAGAATAAATTTTCCAAAGCAAGGATATTATGAGGTTTGGGCAAAAGCAACGGATGAAAACAATATTTCTCAACCCATGTTAGTTCCTGGCTGGAACCCAAAAGGGTACTTAAACAATGCATGTCATAGAATTGCTGTAAAGGTTAAATAATGAGTGACTTAAATAAATTAAAGAAAAAATCTAAAAGAGCAAAAGGCTTTTTTATATTAACCTTGATTATTGGTTTTGGTTTACTTTTGTATTTTGCTTTTTTGTTTTTTAATCAAAGCTCGATCGAAAGTCAAATCAATACATCTGAAACAAAAGAAGATATCAACAAAATAGAAAATGGTATTCATGTAAGAACTGGTTTAAAAAATGCAGCGGGCTTAATGACCGTCGTAAATAATTGTACCAATTGTCATTCTGCCCAATTGGTTATACAGAATAGAATGAATAAAGACAGGTGGGATGCAACTATTAAGTGGATGCAAGAAACACAAAACCTTTGGCCATTAGGTGCAAATCAAGAAATTATAGTGAATTATTTGGTCACCAATTATCCACCAATTGATAAGGGTAGAAGAGAGGCTTTAAAAAATATTGAGTGGTATGAATTAAACGAATAAGTTTACTGACTTTTTAAAGGGATTTTTATATAGTTTCACTCGTGCCAGATAAAAGATATAGGTCTAATTTGCTTTAATATCAGAGAATAGAGACTTGATTATAACTACGACTAAAAAATTTAAATTAATTTATTAGAGTCTCACGAGTATAAATTAGATAAACTGTTTTTTAGGTTTTAAAGCTTTCTTCTTAAAATTTAAATCGATCACATTAAAGTTATTTGCAGCTTTCACCAAGAGGGTAGAACCAATAGTTTCGAACAAATGATTAGTTTTTATAATAAATTCTGCCTGTTTTTCAATTTTATAGTCAGGAATACCAACCAAAGTGAGGTTGGTAGATTTTGAATACCTCTGAATTAAATCATAGAATGGGTGTTGATCTACAACGTTGTCAATAATCTTTATTGCAACATTTACCCTTAAATCTTCAACGAGTTTTGCAATTTTTTTATGAATGATAGTATTGTTAACCTGATCATTATTTACGTATAAAACTCTGATATTCGTATTGCTCCATTTAGATGATGCAATAATAAAACGTGCTATATTTAACATCATTTCAGCATTTTTACTATCAGTTTCTCGCCACCATAAATCGACAGTTTCATAATTACCAAATTTAATTTTTCTGTCAAAATCTAAGTAAAGTAAGTTATAATCTAAATGAAGTAAGCTTGCGGTCATTTTAAAATATTCCTCAGAATTTTCTAAGCCTTTTGGCCATCCCATCATTATAGTATTGGGCTCTACACCCGAAAAACCAAAAGTAGTTGCAATATTAGTAATGCCTTGATAAATATTATCAACTTTTATTTGTCTTCCAAAAATACCTAAGTCTCTAAAGGTTTCATCTCTTACGATTTGTTCGGTTTTCCTTAAGGGTTTGGTGTTTTTTTTATCTAAAATGAGTTTAAAATTAGTAACTATCCCTGTTCTGCCCGATACAGTTTTACTCAATTCGAGCAAATAAGATTGATGGCTACTTTTTCCACTAAAAAGAATAATATTTGGATTCCAATTGGAATTTTTATCCACTTTAGCATCTATTTTTTTCAAGCCTTTACTTACAACATTCTCCCATACACTTCGCCATACGTCGTTGGTTTGTAGATGAACTTCTTTTCTTTGCAAACCAAAATAGAGTCCGCCAATTACGGTTAACGCACCAATCATGGCGAGCATATCTAATTTAAACATCACACCAAAAGAGGCTATAAAACCAAGTAAACCGATCCATCGTTTAATTTTAAAGCTTGGTTGAAAATCTGGATTTGCCCAGCTTTCTAAAAAATAAGTAAGATTTATAAAGCCATAAGCGGCAAGGTAGAACATAGAAACCACGCGGGCGATTACATCTAACTCACCTATTAAAATACCAGCTTCAGCAATAATAAACACCATAAATAATGCATTAACTGGCTCATTATTAATTCCTTTACCTTTTGCAAATATCTTAGGAGTTACCTTATCTATTGACATGGCCTGTAAAATTCTAGGTCCACCAAGAATACCTCCTAAAGCTGAAGATAAGGTAGCGCCCCATATTCCGGCAACTACTGCTGGCGCGAACAAAGCAATTTTCATTAAAATATTATAATCTGATTTTAAAACTTCTGAGTTGATATTGTAAGCCATAAATACGGCAAGTGAAATATACACTATCAGTCCAACCCCAATGGCTGTCAAAGTTCCTACTGGAATAGATTTTTTGGGATCTTCTAGATCCCCGCTCATGGCGATTCCTGCGGTAAATCCGGTAACGGCCGGGAAAAATACAGCAAACACAACTTCTAGTGAAATGGATTCTTCACCAGCAAACATTTTTACTGTTGTTGGAGTAAATTCATCAGTTCCAAAAAAGATAGATACTAAGGAAACGATAATCGCAGCCAATATAAAGAATTGTATTTTTAAAGCAAATGATGTACTAATTAAGGCTAGAACCGTTAGGCCAATTAAAGCAATACTTCCTGTTAATCTAAGGTCGTTTATAGAGGTGCCTAATCCAAAGTATGCATTAAAACTCTCAGAAAAACCGATTAAATATAAAGCTATGGAAAATGCGGTACCAATATATAAGACAATACCAATGGAACCACCAATAGGTACACCCATACTTCTAGATAAGATATAGTAAATACCTCCAGCACCAATTTTTTTATCTGTTGCAACTGATGATACACTTAAACCGGTGGTAACAGCAATTACATGGGCGATAACAATTATAACAATGGCGCCTAATAAACCTGCATTACCAACTACCCATCCCAATCGCATATACATAATCACGCCTAAAATGGTCAAGATGGATGGTGTAAAGACTCCTGCAAAAGCTCCGAATTTTATTTTTTTTGCCATTTATTATTAAATATTATGTTTTAATATTTTACAATTAATTTGTACTTTAAGATTGAATTATTATTGTTCAAATATATACTATAAATTGATATTTTATACAACGATACATTGTGAGTAAAAATTGCTTATCTAATTATTATCAAATGCTAATTATAATAATTGTAATTTAAAATTAACTTATTTAAACGGATTGCTATCTATAGAAGAAATGACTCGGTCAAATGTATACTCAAACCAAATAGATTTTAGGGAATTTTGACGCGAGTAAATTTTTTCTTTAACAAGGCAAAAAATTAAATCATAGCCGTAGCTACGATTTCACTTTTTAACACAGATAAAGAGAAAAAGGACAAGACAAAAAACCGAAAAGCTGTTTGGTTTGAGTAT
>CAYPHN010000278.1:0-4742 GCA_964410265.1 uncultured Flavobacteriaceae bacterium
CAGGTGGTTTTTTAAGGTGAAATAAAACTAGTGACCTGAATATTTCCAGTTACTGAATTTGACCTTCTTAAAGGAGTTCCATCCAATACGATAAGTGGGTATAGATTTAATAGAAAAGAATTTCCCCTTAATAACATTTGACTTATATCATCATTTTGTCCATAAGCCGTCACTCCAGAAAACTTTCCTTGCAATGCTATATTATCCGGTCTCGCTAAAGACAAATCTTCACCACTAACAGATTGTACCGCATAACCTATCTTTTCTTTATCTTTTTCACCATAACCTGTATTTTCTGTTGGATCTTTATACGCTCCTTCAAGAACTATTTCATCCAATTCACTATTTTTATCTAATAACAATACATCATAGAACTTTAGTTTAACAATCAGTAAATCTCTAGTTTCCATACCTAAATATTTTATTTCTAAAACATCTCCCTTATTGGCATGAATTAAAAACTTTCCATTTTCATTGGTAGTAGTAGCAATTGATTTACCTTTAACTTTAATTTCCGCCCCAATCAAAACCCCTTCATTATTGTATACAATTCCTTGAATGGCATTGTTTTCTAATTGCTTATCGTCAAATACTTGCAAATCATCAACCAATAAAATTTTATTAGGCTCAAAATCAAATAGTAAAAGTGCTTCTTTTATATTGTTTTCTGACAAATTAATATAATTCGCATTTGAAATATTACTTTGTCTTTTTAACAAATTTACCTTGGCATTTTTGCTACTACTTATTATGTAAGTTGGTTTTGCCAATTCCAAATTTAGTTTATCAATTACCACAAACCCATCAGTAAATAATAAATTTATATCTGCAGAATTAGCATTGCCAATATTTTCATATAAGGCCATACCATCATAGGTAATACCGAGTAATATTTCTTTTAAATCTGCCCAATTTGCATTATTTATTTGATATTTTTTTTCTAAACTAATTGTATTACTAAATACGATTAAATTTATTTCGACTTCTTTAATATTTACCAAATAATTATCTAAAAAAGCTATCTCCTTTTCTAAATCTTTATTTTGCATAGACAAAGAGTTATCCCAATATATATTTATTTTTTTTGGAACTAAATTTGTTGTATTTGCATAGAAGAACATAGTGTTCAAGGCAAAAAATAACAGGTATAATATATTTATTTTCTTTTGTGTTGTTAATATTATCATACTAAAATTTAATGGTTTTTAATATTTCCGTTCTTTTTATTTTATTAGATTCTGTTACTATAAAATTATTTACAAAATAAACTTTTTTGGGCACTTCTAATTTAGCAAGATCTGTTGCGTTTTCTTTTTGAAACTTAATAATTTTATCCAATAAATCTATTTGTTGATTTCCTTCACAAATAAGGATTAATTTATCTTCTAAAACAGGATCAGGAATTCCAATAACAAAAAAACGATTCGAAATAATTGCACTTAACTTTTCTTCGATTTGTTCAGGAATCAATTTTACACCTCCAGAATTTATAATATTGTCATATCTGCCAAGCCATTTAAATTCAGTATTTGAAATCAATGTTACCAAATCGTTGGTTATTATTCTCTCGTCCGATAAATTTGGAGCATCAATAAGCAAACAACCACGCGCATCTTTACCAACCCTAACCGATGGTAAAGTTTGATAGAATTTTTTTTTATACTTTACCCCTGCTGCCATATTTAATGGCTTGACTGCGATATGCGTAATGGTTTCTGTCATTCCATAAGTAGCATAAATCTTGGTGGGTAATTTGTGTAATTTTAAAACGAGTTCTTGTGATACCAAACCTCCTCCTACTATAATTTTTTTTATATGCCCCATAAAATTTAGGCTGTTAAATAATTGTATGGGTACCATTGCCGCGAAATCATATTGCTTATTAATTCCTTTTAATGGGTTGGTACTTGACTCAACAATGTCTAAGTGCCAACCTAAAAATAATGACCTTATTAACATCATTTTACCTGCTATAAAATTTATTGGTAAGCATAATAATGCACTTGTATTTTGTGGTAGATTAAAATATATACCTGTAGCTTTCGCAGAATTGATCATAAATTCTTTTTTCAGGTTTATCGGTTTTGGGCTACCGGTAGAACCTGATGTTTGCACCGTAATAAATTCCGAGTCATCGAACCATTGCATTAAAAACATGGCAATATCAGGATATGTATTCTTAATGAATTTTAGTATATCGTTATTATTTTTAAACGATTCTCCATTTAATTTAAAAGCGGTATGTACATAATCATTTTTCATTCACTTGTTTCTGTAAATAATTTTGGTTCTTCAATGCTACCAAATAAATGATGTTTCCAATTGGTCCATCCATATTTTTTGGAAAAAATAATTAGCACCAAAGGGTAAATAATAAATACTGGTAAAACCATTTCAAAACTAATATTTGGTTCTGAGGTATCTATTAAAAGTGCATCCGTTTGAAAAACTGTCCAATTCGTTGTTACGAATATAGATGCAACTATATTATTTGCGGCATGCATACCTAAAGACAATTCGGTTCCTTCATCCATTAAAGTAGTGATTCCAAATAAAAATCCGGTACCTATGTAATATACCATAACCAACGGACCTAATTTATCATATTCGGGATTAAATATATGCAACAAACCAAATATAATGGAGGTAACAAATAATGGAACAAAGGCATTTTTAAATACCACGCCCAATCCTTGTATTAAATAACCTCTAAATAATAATTCTTCAAAACTGGTTTGAATGGGCATCATAATAAAAGAGACAATTAATAAAATAAGAAATGGTAAGGCTTTAAAATTCAAAATATAATTTTCTGGGCTTAACGAATAATCTATTATTATTGTTGTAAGTGTAATGCCAAACCACAAAGTAAAACCATAAAATATTCTGTTCCAATCAATTTTTTTTCTACTTGTTATCAAGCTGATAATAGGTCTTTTATGAATTTTTACCACAGCAAAAAGCAAGGAAATCAACCCAATAGCAAACGTGAGAAGCATGACAAATAAATATAAGTTTTTATCAATTCCCAAACTCATAAAGGTGTCTTTTGAAGCTTCTAGTAATTCAGTAATATCATTAGTATGTGCTGAGACAACTAGCATAAAAGGAATCATTCCTAAAAATTGCCAACCAATAGTTATAATTATTATTGCGGCTAAATAACTTAAAAAGTTATTGCTGCCTTTGTATGCCTGCTGTATATAATTCATGCTTCTTTATTAAAATTTAAAAATGTAAAATCCCAATTATTTTTTGCTGAAAGCTTATAAAATAATTTACCACAATCTACCACTAAAGGTGATGGAATATTATTGGTGAACAAACCACCAGTACCCAAACCTTGAGGCATACTAGTTTGTAATGTATACGTGTATTGGGCAATAGCATTCAAACCTATATTACTTTCAAGAGCAGATGTGATCCACCAACCGCTGCCTTGCTTATTAGCTATTTCTATCCATTCATCAGTACCCTGCATACCTCCTACCAAACTCGGTTTCAATATAATAAACTGTGGATTAATGGCTTGTAACATGTTTTCTTTTTTCGTTCTATCAAAAATACCAATTAACTCTTCGTCTAAGGCTATTGGTAAAGGTGTCTTTTCACAAAGTAAAGCCATCGTTTCCCATTGATTAACTTGGATGGGTTGTTCGATTGAATGTAAATCAAATGCCGATAATTTTTTTAATTTTTCCAATGCATCTTGTGGGTGAAAAGCGCCATTAGCATCGACCCGAAGTTCTATTTCTTTAACAGTAAATTCACTTCTTATAGATTTTAATAAATCCAATTCGGTTTTAAAATCAATGGCCCCAATTTTTAATTTTATTGTTGTAAAACCTTTTTTTAATTTTTCTTTGATTTGTTTTTGCATGAAGTTTTTATCTCCCATCCAAATTAAACCATTGATAGCAATAGAATCATTTCCTTTTGTGAAATTTGAAGGAAATAAATTAAAAGTATCGTCGCTTTTAAAAGATAACAGTGCTTGTTCTAATCCAAATTGTATCGAAGGAAATTCTTTTAATTCTTTTGATAAATAATCTTTATCAAGATTGATATTTTTACACAACCAGATTAATTTTTCTTCATAATCGTCGCGATCATCAATGCTTAGTCCTTTAAATAAAGCACACTCACCAATCCCTATCGAATTTTCTTGCTGTATTCTTATAAAATAAGTTTCTTTCGTGTTTAAAATACCTCTTGATGTACCACCTGGTATTTTAAAATGAAGTATATATTTATTAAAGGTGGCTTTCATCCTGTTTTTACAATAGAACAAATATATATTATTTTTAAACGAATATTAGTGAATAAAAATTAGTAAAATCCTTTAATTATTTTTAATTTCAACAAAAACTAACATCATATAATGCTCAAAACAATTACCATTTTATTATTTTTTACGTTTGTGTCTAATGCCCAAAACAAACTCTTGGATGTGCTTCCGTTAAAAAATGGTAAAGTTTTGTATACTGAAGTTTTAGAGGTGCAAAACGTTTTGAAAGACAGCTTGTATTTACATGCAAAAAAATGGTTATTAAACAATAGCGTAAAGGTAGAAGAAATAGCAACCAATGATAATAAATATAGAGAAATTTCAGGAAAAATTTCTTTTAAATTACTGTGGGGACCGAATGATTTTAAAGAATTTTATGTCACTGTATCTCCTACTTTTTACTGTGAACTACCCTGCGCCAAGAGCGCTGGGCTTCATAGGTCAAACAACTTAA
>CAYPHN010000279.1:0-4722 GCA_964410265.1 uncultured Flavobacteriaceae bacterium
AACCCATATGATACCTACGAAATTGAATTGTTCAAAGATTTTCCAGTTTATTCAGGTTTGTTGTCTACTATTAAAACGAACAATAGGATGGTTAATATCATTGCAAGTATTTTTACTGATGAAAACAATTATCAGAATTGTGTATTGATCAATGAAAAAAAGAATATTATTGAAGCCAATAATGCCAATATATTTTTGATTAACGGCAACAAGGTTTTAACCCCATCTATAAAAGAAGGGTGTATCTTTGGTGTTCTAAGAAAAAAAATGATCGAACTTTTAAAAGAGCATGAGGCTTATGATCTTGTGGAGACTTCTATTTCACCATTTGAATTACTTAAGGCTGATGAAGTATTTTTAACAAATTCTATAACAGAAATTCAATCTGTAAATAAATATCGCAAAAAAACATATACAACAAACCGTACTGAAAATATAAGAAACTTATTTACAGAGAAGTATGATAAAATGTAATAGATTAGTTTAAACTAGGGTTTTTAGGAGCATTAGCCCAAATTTGATAAACTCCACCATATTTTATCAATTCATCTTTCCAGAAACTATTGTGGCAAATTTTAAATAAATTTTGAAATTTATTTTCAATAACCAACCAAGAAGTGATAGATAATTCTTCTTCTAATTGTTGTTCGCTCCAGCCTGAATAACCCAGAAAAAAACGAATGTCATTTTCTGAAAGAATGCCATCTTTAATTAGTGCTTGTACAGCTTCAAAATCACCACCCCAATAAATACCATTGGTAATTTCTATACTATCGGGTATTAATTCAGGAACATTGTGAACAAAATATAAGTTATCTTCAGAAACTGGCCCCCCAAAATAGACTTTTAAAGTCGAGTCAAGTTCAGGAATAAGGTCGCTAAGTGTATAAGGAGCTGGTTTGTTAAAAATAAAACCAACAGAACCATTTTCATCATGTTCTGTAAGTAAAACAACAGATCGATTAAACGAACTATCACCTAATATAGAAGGTTCGGCGATTAATAATTTTCCTTTTGTTAGTTTTATTGCGTCCATTTTTTATATTACACTGGACTAAATGTACAATAATTATGCAATAAAAAAAACTCTCTTTGATTAAAAGAAAGTTTTTTTATAATGTTCTGTGATATTAATGATTAATTAACAGCATCTTTTAATTCAGAACCTGCTTTAAATTTCACAACGTTTCTTGCTGGAATTTTGATTGCAGCACCAGTTTGTGGATTTCTACCATCTCTTGCAGCTCTAGCTGAAACAGAAAAAGATCCAAAACCTACTAAAGATAGTTTTCCTCCACCTTTTAAAACACCTTTAACATTAGTCATCATTGAATCTAACGCTTTGCCTGCAGCAGCTTTTGAAATTCCTGCATCTGCAGCCATTGCTTCAATTAAATCTGATTTGTTCATAATTTTAATTTTTTAAATTGGTTAAATATAAATTTTTTGCATTTCAATAGTATAACAAATATATATTTTATAAGGTGTTGCGCAAGTTTTAAAGTTTGAAATGTATGATTTTGTTAATAATTCATATGAAATTGTTGATAAACCAATGGTTTTTTTATAAAAAATATCTAATTCCTTTTAGATATAGGGTTTACATCAGTTTTGCAAGAGTATTAAATTTAAACCCATTCAATAAACTTTTAGTGTCCATTTTTCTTTTCCCTGCAAGTTTTAATTCTAAAATATTAATAAAGCCATTTGGTACTGCAACTTTAATTTCCTTTTTGGAGAATAATAATTTTCCAGGTTCTAAATTGTGATTTTCTTCAATTTTAGACGTTTTATATAATTTAATTTCCAAATGATCTTCACCATTTTTTAATATAGAATAAGCAGTAGGGTAAGGGCTCAATCCCCGAATATGATTGTATACTTGATTTAATGGTTTATTCCAATCTATCTTACAATTGTCTTTATTTAATTTGGGAGCTGGTTTTAAATCGGCTATGGGTTGATTTTTAATTTGATAATTATTGCTTCTTATCAATTGAACTGTTTTAACAACTAATAAACCACCTATTTTCATTAAGGCATTGTGCAGTTCGCCCACATCAATTGTAGGTGAAATTGAATATTCTTTTTGCAGAAGAATTCCTCCAGTATCAATTTTCTCATTGATAAAAAATGTAGTAACCCCAGTTTTTGTTTCTCCATTTATTATTGCCCAATTAATTGGAGCCGCACCACGGTAATGTGGTAATAATGAGGCGTGTAGATTAAAGGTTCCTAATTTTGACATAGACCAAACATGTTTAGGTAACATTCTAAAGGCAACAACAATTTGTAAGTCTGCTTTCAATAATCTCAATGAATTTAAAAAATCAGGATGTTTTAAATTGCTCGGTTGCAATATGTTTAAATCGTGTTTTAAGGCAAATTCTTTAACCGCTGATTGTCTTAACTTTCTTCCTCTGCCGGCAGGTTTGTCTGGCGCTGTTATCACGCCAACAATATTTAAATTAGCTGCAATCAAAGCTTTAAGTGATGCTACAGCAAAATCAGGGGTTCCCATAAAAACAATTCGCAATTTATCCATGTTTTACCTTTTCTAATTTATTTTGCGAAGTTAATCTTAAAGAATTTTGTTCAATCAATAATTCTAAAGTTTTTAATATATTATTTCTATCAGCAGTAATTTGGTTTATTATTTCATCAAACTCCAAGGCGCTATTATCAATAAATAAAGATAATATGCTATTTGCAATATTTTTAAAAGGTATAGATGTATTTCTTTTTTCTTCTGCTAGGCAAACATCGCATGAATAACATTTTTTTAAGTTTACTTCTCCAAAATAAGATAGCAATTGTATATTTCTACATATTTTATTATTTTGAATCAGTTCAATAATAGCTTTGGATTTAGTTATTTTAGTATGGTTTCTATTTTCAATATTTTTCGAAATGCTATGGATAACAAATGCATCTTCCCTAGGAACCAAAAACTTAATATCAGAGTTACTTGATGCTTTTATATAGGTAATTACCTTGTCTGTATTTAAACGTTGTAATAATTGAACAATATTAGCTTTTGTTGTAGGCATTTTTTTAGCTAACTCATTTTCATTTATGGCAATATATTGTTCAAAAGCGCCTCCATAATTTCTTAGAATGACTTTGAGTAAAGTTTCTAATTTAGGGTTTCTATTCTCATAATCAATTAAATACCTGCTGCTTACAAGTACTTTAAGTCTCGATATTTTGTTTGCGTTTTGCTGTAATGTAATGATGTTTTCGTTTTCAAAACACTGCAATGCAGAAAAAGTTTTTAATATGGGCAAATTGTATTTTGAGCAAAAATCTTGCAAGTTAAATGTATGTGTAAATGCATTGAATTCACCTTTACTTATTTGATAATTTTCATGAAGTTTACTGTATATGGTTTTGCAAAAAGCAGTATCCGCCATGCCTTTTGATAAAAAAGTTTCACTTTCAAAAATAATACTGTCGTTGTAAATTAAATATGCAAAAGATTGCTTACCATCTCTACCGGCTCTGCCAATTTCTTGCATATAATTTTCAACGCTGTTAGGAATGTTTAAGTGAACAACAAGTCTTACATTGGCTTTGTCAATACCCATTCCAAAGGCATTTGTAGCAACAACAATAGGTTTAATCTCTGTTGACCATTCGTACAGTACATTTGATTTGGCTTCGTGGGTCAAACCTCCGTGATAATATGCACTTTTAAAACCATGGTGATTCAAAAAATTGACGATTTGAATCGTTCTTTTTCTGGTTCCTGCATAAACTATTACAGGTTCCTTCACTTTTACAAGGAATTGTTTAAGTTTTTCAAATACATTATCCGTTTTAACAAATTCAATATTTATATTATTTCTATAAAAGGATTTTTTAAATATTTGAATATTTTCTAGACTTAAATATTTTGCAATATCTTTAATTACTAAGTCTGTTGCAGAGGCTGTTAATGCAATAAAATTAGCTTTTGGACAAATATTATGCAGCAATGCAATTTTTAAATAAGCTGGCCTAAAATCATGGCCCCATTGTGATATGCAATGGGCTTCATCAATAGCAATTAAATTTACATCTAATTGACTTAATTTTTCCTGAATAAATTCTGATTGTAATTTCTCAGGAGATAAATACATAAATTTATAGTTTCCAAAACGTAAATTATCAAATGCCTGTATAATTTCATTGCTGTTGTATTTTGATGTAATAGCTATTGCCTTTATTCCTTTTTGCTGTAATCCATTAACTTGATCTTCCATTAAAGAGATTAAAGGAGATATTACTATACATACACCATCGTTCAAAAGTGCCGGTATTTGAAAACAAACCGATTTGCCAGCTCCTGTTGGCAATAGGGCAATGGTATTTTGTTTGTTCAATACCGCATTGATAATTTCTTCTTGTGGATCTCGAAAAGTTTTGTGTTTCCAATATTTTTGAAGAATTACTTGAGCTGGATGCATTTTATATATTTATCATATTCAAAATAAAATTGGTTCTTTTGTCTACTGTTCCTATAGGTACTTCAATAATTTCATAATTTAAGCCTATATAAGTTTTTTTTAAGTGATTATAAATTGCTAATGATTGCTCAAAACTCTCATACCTTTCATTATCCGTAGTATATATTTCTTGCCAAGGAGGCATCATAAATATATAACTGTATTTATGCTCTAAACTTTTTTTAATATAAGTTTTGGGGTAATCAACTCCTAGATAATTCATATAACCATGAAC
>CAYPHN010000280.1:0-4697 GCA_964410265.1 uncultured Flavobacteriaceae bacterium
AAAAACGGTACGGATACAATTTTAACGGCAAAACATACAAAAATAAATCAAAATATAAGCGACTCCATGTTTTCAATTGATGAAAAAAAATATGAAGCATTAGGTTATATGATCAACAAATAGATATTTTACCTTTGTAAAATATAAGCTAACTAAAAACTAATGGATGAAAATCTTAAACAAATACATACTTAAGAGTTTTCTTGTTCCTTTTTTTGCAACATTTTTTATCATTCTTTTTGTGTTAATCATGCAGGCTTTATGGATGCAGTTTGATAAAATTGCCGGCAAAGGAATAGGTGTTGTGGTGATATTTAAGTTTCTTGGTTATATCGCTTTGATGATGGTACCAACAGCATTACCCATTGCAATTTTATTATCTTCTATCATGGCATTGGGTGGGTTGTCAGAGAATTATGAATTTGCTGCAATAAAATCTGCTGGGGTATCCCTACAAAGATTTATAAGACCTTTGATATTGCTGATGATTGTTTTAAGCGGATTGAATTTTTTGTTCTTAAATTATGTTTTCCCTTTTGCCTCCTTAAAATCAAAAAACTTAGTTTACAATATGAAAATGAAAGAGCCTGGCTTAGCTTTGGTGGCTGGTACTTTTAATACAGAAATTCCGGGTTACAGTATAAAATTTTCAGAAAAATATGGAGCGGATGAAAATTTATTAAAAGATGTTCTCATCTATAAATTAAATAACAATAGCGTAAACAATAATGTTATTACAGCGAAAAAGGGAGAAATTTTATCGGAAGAGGGAAGCAGATATTTAACACTTGTATTGAATGATGGCTACTATTATGAAGATGACCTAGGAAGACGAAAGACCATGGAAGAGAGGAAAAAAGTACCATTTACAAAAGCACATTTTGATGAATATAAAGTAAATATTGATGTATCTAATATTGGAAATTTTGATCCGGATGATATAAAATATAAAACTGGAAAAGAAATGCTGAGTTTGAATCAGTTAGAATTTTATATGGACTCCTTAGACACTCCGTATCATAATTATGTGAAAAACAGATCTATTAGATTGTACAGAACAATGAGAGGAAATCTTTTAATTAAAGATACGCTTCCAAACCCAGAATTAAATCCGATTGTTTTGGAAAATTTTGACGATAAGCTCAAGCTAATGGTTATTGAAAATGCACATACTTTGGTAGAAGGTAATATTGAGAATGTTAAAAGTTTTAAAGGAACTTTAACAAGTAAACAAAAAATAATTAATGCTTATAATGTTGAATATCATAAACGAATAGCATTTTCATTGGCTTGTTTGGTTTTGTTTTTTATTGGAACCCCATTAGGGTCGATAATAAGAAAAGGAGGCTTTGGTTTACCAATGATAATGGCAATAATTATTTTTGTTATTTATTTTTTCATTTCAACTTTGGGTAAAAATATGGCAGAATCAAATACCGTATCGCCAATAATTGGAGGCTGGTTAGCTACATTTGTATTGTTGCCTTTTGGTATAATGTTAATGTTAAGGGCAACAAATGATAAGGGTATTTTCAATATTAATTCTTTTTTACAGCCCATCAATAACTTTATTAATAAAATATTTAAACTAAATAAAAATTAAATTCTATTAAAAATGGAAGATACAAAGAGTCCAATTATTCGATTAAATACCATTGAAGATGCTATTGAAGATGTTAAAAATGGTAAGTTAATCATTGTAGTTGATGATGCAGATAGAGAAAATGAAGGTGATTTTGTAGCTGCTGCAGAAATGGTTACTCCAGAAATGATAAATTTTATGGCAACTTATGGTAGAGGGTTGATTTGCACACCGCTAACCGAGAAAAGATGTGATGAATTGGATTTGGAGCTAATGGTTGGTAAAAATACAGTATTGCATAATACACAATTTACAGTGTCAATAGATTTAATAGGTGATGGTTGTACTACAGGTATTTCAGCTCATGATCGTGCTAAAACGGTCAAAGCTTTAACTTTAGATAAAACTGTGCCTGGTGATTTAGGAAGACCAGGTCATATCTTTCCATTAAGAGCTAAAGAAGGTGGTGTATTAAGACGAACAGGCCATACTGAAGCATCTATAGATTTAGCTCGATTGGCAGGATTAAAACCGATGGGTTTGTTGGTTGAAATACTAAATGAAGACGGTACCATGGCACGCTTGCCGCAATTGATGGTGGTTGCAAAAAAATTTGATCTTAAAATTATTTCTATAGAAGATTTGGTGGCCTATCGCATGCGTCATGATTCTTTAATTGATAAAATTGAAGATTTCACCATTCAAACTCGATTTGGTAAGTATTGTTTAAGAGCTTATAAACAAACAACAAATAATCAAGTACATATAGCGTTAACTAAAGGAAATTGGGAATTAGGAGATAGGGTTTTAGTACGTGTCAACTCCACTTTAATTAATAATGATATCATCGGAACACTTACTGCCAATCCCGATGATAAATTGGCTAAAATGTTTGAGATAATTAATAAAGAAGGAAAAGGAGTAGTTGTATTCATTAATCAAGATTACCATACGTTTGATTTAATCAACAGGCTTTCTCAGTTGAAAATAGCCCAAAGCGAAAATAAAAAACCAGAACCCGTAGTTAAAATGGATGAAAAGGATTTTGGGATTGGGGCGCAAATTCTTCATGATTTAAAAATAAATAAGATTCGTTTAATTTCAAACGGTGAATATGTAACAAAAAGAGTTGGTATGATAGGCTATGGCCTAGAAATAGTTGACTACATTAATTATTAGAATAAAATAAGTGAATATACTTCGTAAAATATTATATCCCTTTGCATTGTTATATGGGGTCATTATTATTGTACGAAATAAAATGTATGATAAATCCATTTTCACCTCAGTTAAATTTTCTACACCAACAATTGTTGTGGGTAATTTAAATGTTGGAGGAACTGGTAAATCTCCACAAATTGAATATTTAATACGATTACTGCATAAAAAGTACAAAGTTGCCGTTTTAAGCAGAGGGTATAAAAGAAAAACAAAAGCTTTTCAGTTGGCCGATAAAGATGCAACTGCTCAGAAAATTGGAGATGAGCCTATGCAGTTTTACGATAAATTTAAAGACATTTATGTTGCCGTAGATAATAATAGAGTTAATGGGGTAAATCAATTGAATAAATTAAAAGTTGCACCCGAAGTAATATTGCTAGATGATGCTTTTCAACATAGAAAAATTACCGGAGGGCTGAATATTTTATTGACTACTTACCAAAATCTTTATGTAGATGATACTATGTTGCCTGCTGGTAATTTACGTGAAAATAAAGAAGGAGCAAAAAGAGCACAAGTTATTATGGTAAGTAAATGCCCAGAAACCTTAACCGAGCAAGAACAATTGGTTATTGAACAAAAACTAAGGCCAAAGGCAAATCAAAAAGTTTTTTTTAGTACTATTGTGTATCACCATGAGGTTTTAAACGATAAAAATAAAATCAACCTTTTAGGTTTATTGGATTACCAAGTTATATTAGTAACAGGAATTGCAAATGCCAATCCCTTGTTACATTTTTTAAATACAAAAAACATTAAGTTTAAACATTTAAAATATAAAGACCATTATAATTTTTCAAATAATGATAAGGAGAAAATAAAACACGAGTTTGATAATTTAAACAGTAGTAGAAAAATTATTTTAACTACTGAAAAAGATTATATTCGTAGTTTTTTAAATTTCAACGCGCATATTTATTATTTGACCATTCAAACAAAATTATTGAACAATGAAGAAGGTTTTAACAAATTAATTTTAAGTTATGTACAACAAAATTCAGGAAACAGTTGAGTTTCTAAAAAATAAAGGCTTAAGTCAAATTGATTTTGGAATTATTCTAGGTACCGGTTTAGGAAATTTAGTTCATATTATTAATGTTAAGGTTAAGATTCCTTATAATGAAATACCTAATTTCCCGGTATCAACAGTGTTGGGTCATTCGGGCACATTAATATATGGTGAGTTGTCCGGAAAAATGGTTCTGGCAATGCAAGGCAGGTTTCATTATTATGAAGGGTGGAAAATGGAAGAGGTTACTTTTCCAATTAGGGTTATGAAATATTTAGGTATTGAAAATTTAATTGTTTCCAATGCCTCTGGAGGTGTTAACCCAAAATTTAAAGTTGGTGATATAATGATTATAAAAGATCATATCAACATGATGCCCGAACATCCTTTAAGAGGATTAAATGATGAACGTTTTGGACCGCGATTTTTAGATATGCATGAACCATATAATTTAAAAATGATTAAATCCATGGAAGAAATTGCAAAGCAGAATAATATACCTATTCAAAAGGGAATATATTTAGCTCTACAAGGCCCTACGTTTGAAACCCCAGCCGAGTATAAAATGGTTTCATTAATGGGTGCTGATACAGTTGGTATGAGTACAGTGCCTGAAGTTATTGTAGCAAAACATATGGGGATGCAATGTTTCGGTTTATCGGTAATAACCGACTTAGGAATTGAAGGTCGTGTTGAAGAAGTATCTCATGAGGCAGTTCAAATTGCTGCAAAAGCATCTGAAAAAAAAATCAGTATCTTGGTAAAAACTTTTATTTCAAACTGGTAAAATAGAAGAAAAAAAAGCGTTCCAATTAATGAAACGCTTTAACTTACTAACTCAAAATTAATCATAATGAAAACAAAATTAGTGGGAAATTTTGTTTC
>CAYPHN010000281.1:0-1085 GCA_964410265.1 uncultured Flavobacteriaceae bacterium
GATAATTTCTTTGGCATGCATGGTGTTTTGTGCTCTAATTTTACAAAATATAGAAAACTTCCCTGTAGTTAAGTGCGCTACAGTTACTTCTGGGATATTTCTTACTGCTTCGATCACATTTTGGGTAGTTGAAGAATTTTCAACAAAAAGTCCAACATAAGCGATAAAAGTATATCCCATTTTATTATAATCCACACTAAGTGTTGAGCCTTTTATAACTCCTTCATCTTCCATTTTCTTTACTCTAACGTGAATTGTTCCTGCGGAAACTAATAAATTTTTTGCTATATCTGTAAAAGGTGTACGAGCGTTTTCAATTAATGCTTCTAGAATTTGATGATCTAGTTCATCTAATTTGAATTTTGACATAATAGTTTTTTTGATTATTTTGCAAATATCTTAAAATTTCGCTAATAAATCGTCATTTTTATTAAATAAAATTAATTTTTAATCATTATCCTTTAATTAAATTCATTTTCGAGCCAAATATTCATTTTTTCTTTATCAGAAAAACTTAAGCCTAAATTAGATATGATTTTATTTGCATTATAATTGTTCAGATTCTCAATTTCATTAATTTTAGGCAAGAACAATATCTTATCACCTTTTAGTCGTTCCTCAAATAAAACACCCACATCCACCATTTCATTCTTAAAAGAAATACCTTTAAAAATGACATCTAAATAGTTCTTTTTGTTGTTTGGTATTGTAAAATATGCCTTATAATCAACATTTTCTGTGTCATTTGCTATATAATTTAACCCTTGCAATAAAGAGAAGAAAGTATATTTTCTGGTTTTTTCACGCAAATAATCATCTTTATAATGACCAGATTCAATCAATATCGTATTGTGTCCCATTTTTTGAAAATTATCTCCGGTAGCTGTTGGATAAAACACATCGGTATATCTACCAATTTGATTGGGGATAAATTCCTGAAGCAATTCATGCATACTAACAATCACTTCCATAGTTCTTTTTCTCCCCTCTGTTAAGCTTCTTTGCTCATCTATTGAGGGTGCCAGAAATGAAATTGTAGCCGGGCTGTTTTCTTTGCCTACGCTGAATATGGTTCTTTGATCGTG
>CAYPHN010000281.1:1095-4684 GCA_964410265.1 uncultured Flavobacteriaceae bacterium
ACAATATTCTGGATTAATTTGGTTTAATACTTCTTGTAAAATCTCACTCTCAATAGCTTCTTTATCAATAACATCTCTGTTCAAGTCAATATTTTGTGCATTTACTCTTGTATAAGCTATGGCTCCATCTGGATTTAATATCGGAATACAAGTTATAGTACATTCCTTTAAGATACTATGAGCAATATTGGATAATTCGTGTTTGCTAGTTAAAAATTCAATTAAATCGAATAAGGCCTTGGTTCCCGTACTTTCATTTCCATGCATTTGTGTCCATATCAAGATTTTTTTTATACCAGTACCCATGGTAATACTGTAAATATCATTTTTTAGATGAGATTGCCCAATAGTCTTAATCTTAAATTTATGTTTCAATTTATCCATTAAAGGAAGAATGTCTTTTAATACTATTCTTCTTCCTTGTATTTTTTTTTGATAATTTAAGTCAAACCATTTTTCTAATATCTCTGTTTCTAACTTTTTCATTTCACAAATGTAAACAAACATTAATTTACAATTGTAAACACTAAATTGTTAACATAAATTACAAATGTAAACATTTATAGGTTGTTTTACACACTTTAGCTTTATACTGTATAGAAAATATTAATACTTGAATAAAATTATATGTATTAAATTAAATATTAGTTATTTATATATTTTTAATTAAAGTGTTTCTATAAATATATATTCATTTATTTTATTGATATATAAATAATTTCGGTAATTGCTAGTAAAATAATTACTTTTGTAAACGAAAAGGTATTTACAATGATAAACAACTCTGATTTTTCTAAACGATTAAAAATAATCATATCTTACTACCAATTATCCGCTTCCTCTTTCGCTGATAAGATCGGTGTACAACGATCAAGTATTTCTCATTTACTTTCTGGAAGAAATAAACCGAGTTTGGATTTTGTTTTAAAAACAGTTAAAGAATTTGAAGAAGTAGAACTATACTGGCTCTTAAATGGAAAAGGTGATTTTCCGTTCGATAGATCCATACAATCTCCTATTTCGACGAAGACGCCGGAAATAGATACTAATTCGATTACAAGGTCTGAAATTGGTACAGAAACAGCATACGCAGCTGTTACTAATAAAATTATTGAGAGAATAGTTATATTTTATACGGATGGTAGTTTTAAAGCATATTTAAAATAAAAAATCCCCAATAGTTTTTATTGAGGATTTTTTTTTTTGATTAAAAAACTATTGCAATTTAACTAATCCATCCTGCACAATTTTAACCAACACCTCTTTGTTAGGTGCATTTGATTCGTTTTTGGCAGCAATTACCTGTTCTAATACCTGAATTGCCATTTTATCTGCACCGTATTGTTTGTACTGATTACCCATTTTAACAAAACTGTCTACTAAATTTTGTGTTGCTTCTTCATTTGCACTTATTGAAACCCATTGAAAACCTTCTTTGTACATGTTACGGGTATCCGTATCTTCGGTGAAAAACATCCCTGAAATTAAATTTTTTGCAACAAATGCAATTTGAGTTTCGGTTTTATCCATGATATAAACAGGTATTAAGGCACTTTTTAAACTCTCTCTATCTAATTCATCATCAATAGAATTGGCATAAGCAAGTGCAGAGGCTTTATCTATTTTATACAATGCCTTTAAGGCACTTACTTTAACAGAACTTGACTTACTTTTTAGCGCTTTATTGAATAAGGTTAAATATTTTTTATCTTCTAATTTTTCTAATTTCGAGATCGCCTCAGCCTGAACCAAAGTTTTTTCATCTGAAATAGCTAATTTCTCAATGATTTTAATGACAGAACCAACATTGCTTTTAGAAATATCTATTTTATCAATTGCCAATATCCTCAATCCATAATATTTATCATGCAATGCCTTAGTCAATAATTTAAAGGCGTTTTCATTATCTTGATTTTCCGCTAAAGCTTCAATAGCCTCTCTTCTATCTTCATATTTTTTTCCATAAGTATATAAATGAATATAGTTTTCTATGGTTTTATTATCCTTAATTTCAGTCAATAAAGTCCGGTTAGCACCAATATTGACAAGTTGAGGAATTTTAGTATACTTAAAAGTAAAAGACTTTTCTTTTTGGTCTACCCAAACATTGTACCTTTTTGGTTTTGCGTCTTCATAAACATCTATTGCTAGCGGAAATTCAAATAAATTTTCTTGGGTTTGATTTATTTGTACAGTCACCAAATTAGCAGCTTCGCTATATGTGTATTTAACATCCAGTTTAGGATGGCCACTTCCAAAATACCATTGGTTAAAAAACCAGTTTAAGTCTTTACCAGTAACTTTTTCAAAAGCTAACCTTAATTGATGGGCTTCTCCTGTACCAAACTTATTGTCATTTAAATAATCTTTTAATCCAGCTTTAAAAGCATCGTCACCAATAAAATTCCTCAACATATGTAATACTGCTCCTCCTTTATTATAGGAAACGCCATCAAACATGTCTTCTTTACTATTATAATGAAAACGTACCAGATCTTTCAGTTCATTTTCTGGTGAGATATATCCCTGAACTTCATCATAACGATGGGCATCTGCAAAATCTTCACCGTATTTATAATCAAACCATAAATACTCGCTATAATTCGCAAACGATTCGTTTACAGTTAAATTACTCCAACTTTCGGCCGTAACAAGATCTCCAAACCAATGGTGAAAAAGTTCGTGAGCAATAACACTTTCCCAAGAATTTTCATCGATTAATTGATCAGGTGTTTGGTAAGCCATTTCACCGTGAAGAACAGCGGTAGTATTTTCCATAGCACCACTTACATAATCTCTACCAACCATTTGTGCATATTTTGGCCAAATATAATCTACACCAGTATAATCAGAAAAGAACTGGATCATTTCAGGTGTTAGTCCAAAAATTTCTTTTGCATAAGGTTCGTACTTTTTTTCAACATAGTAATCTACATCTATTTCTTTCCATTTATCCTTAACAATACTAAACTCACCAATACCCATAAAAAATAAATAAGGTGCGTGTTTTTGATCAAATTTCCAATAATCGGTTCGTGTTCCGTCACTATTTTCCGTTTGACTTTTCATCAATCCATTTGAAAGCGTAACATATTTATTAGGAACGGTAATATACATTTCTTGGCTTGTTTTTTGATTTGGCGAATCAATGGTAGGAAACCAACAACTACTTGATTCTGTTTCTCCTTGTGTCCAAATTTGTACAGGTTTATCTGGGTCTGACCCATCGTGATTGATAAAATACAAGCCTTTTGCATCGGTAATGGCCGCACTTCCTTCCTGTTCTACTTCTTCGGGTCTTGCAGTATATTTTATATAGATGGTATATTGTTCTCCCTTACCATATATATTGCCAAGTTTTATCTTTAATTTATTTCCATCATAATCGAATTTTAGATCTTTTCCTTTTCGAGTCACTTTATGAATAAGCATTGCTTTTGCATCTAATTCTAATTCACTTACATTGTAAAAATGTGGTTCTAGGGTAATCCATGCTTCCCCAAGCAAGTGTCTTTTATCATAATCAAAACCTACTTTTAATTTGGTGTATACCAAATCATTAATTTTTTCCTTTTCAGCTCTGTAAACA
>CAYPHN010000282.1:0-4678 GCA_964410265.1 uncultured Flavobacteriaceae bacterium
ATCTCGCTGAAAAAAGGCGGGATTAGTTCGACTAACTAAAAAATTGAAATTAATTTTTTAGAGTCTCACGAATAATTACAACATATTAATAGTAAATAATTTACTCAATAATATAAGTCACTCTATCTACCTCGGTCAACCTAAAATACCCCAATGCAAAATTTTCTGGGTTGTCAGGATTTATACAATTACCTCTTAAAGAGGCAGGTGTGGTAGAAAATGGATTGCCAGAAGCGGCATTTTGTTCTATTAACAATCCAATAAAATTAAAATATCTTTTAGAAATTCCAATGAGCTCAATATCAACAATATCTCCTGGTACTAATTCAAATTCATTTTCGTCTTCATTGGTGAATTTTTCGAAAAATACAATCATTTCATTGCCATTAGTAAACCCATCGTTTATATCAAGTAAACTCGGAAATAAATCTTTTCGTCTGTGAAATTTTGTGAGGTAATAATTTTCTTCATCAACAGGGTCATCAAAATACATGTTTAAGGCAATTACTTTGTTGTCGAAACCAAAATCTTTAGATTGCTCAACTTTTGATATTGGCACAACGGACTTCATCGTTTCTTGTGCGATATAAGTTTCTCCATTATAATTCACTTCTAATGTATAAGATTGATTTACAATTGGTGCAAAATCTTCAGCGATATAATCACCGTTATTTTGATCAATAAAATTGGTAATACTATCGTTTTGATCGTTAGTTATTTTTACTGTTGCACCTGTAACCTGGCTATTCGTTATCGTATTAAAATATGGCGTCAATTCACTTAATTTGATGGTTTGCTTATTTCCCGACTCCCCCTTTTGCCAATTAATAGAAGCTTCAATTACCAACCTTGGCCCATCAAAAGGAAGGTCTACGTCAATTACATCTGTACATGAAAAAAATAAAAAACCAATAATCAAAGATGTATATTTTAATATTTTTTTCATCATTTAAAATTTAAAATTATAAGTTATAGAAGGAACTACTCCATAAATAGCTGTTCTCGTTGCTTCATTTGCTCCTGTTGTTTGGTTTTGACCAAATGTAATCGAAGCGGCATTCATTCTGTTGTACACATTGTAAATTCCAAAAACAAACTCACCTTTCCATTGTTTGTTTGGTTTTCTGTTTGGTTTAAAAATTGCAGACACGTCTAACCTGTGGTAAGCTGGTAATCTATTTGCATTTCTATAAGCATAATTAGCAATAGATAACCCTTCATATTGATATTGCCCATTTGGATAAGTAACTGGCCTCCCAGTTTGGAAAACTAAATTGGTGCTAAAAATCCATTTTTCAGAAATACTGTATGCCCCAGTAATCGAAAAATCATGGGTTCTGTCATAAGCAGTATTATACCATAAACCGCTATTAATTCCTGGTCCTCCTGCATTTCCACCCAATGTTCTTTGTTCAGATTTTGACAAAGTATATGCCAATAAACCTGTAAATTTACCCGTGGTTTTTTGCAACAAAAACTCTAGACCATAGGCTCTTGCATCTCCACTTAGAATTACAGTTTCTATATCATTATTACCAATTAAATTGGCACCATCTATATAATCAATTCTATTGCTTACGGTTTTATAATATGTCTCTATACTAAAATTAAACTTATTGCTTTTCAGGTCTTTAAAATAGCCTATAGCATATTGATTGGATAACTGAGGATCTATATATGTACCACTAGGTGTCCAGACATCTAAAGGCGTAACATTGGTTGTATTTGACAACAAATGAATGTATTGTGCAGTTCTTGAAAAGCTGGCTTTTAAAGAGGATAATTTACCTAACTCATATGACAATGACAATCGCGGTTCAAAATTGTAAAAAGATTTTGTGCTTTTACTTGATTGTATACTTTCTTCGCCTATTATAATTCCTTTTTCATAAATGCCCAATACCTCATTATATACGACTGGTTGATTATTTCTATAGATGGTCAATGGTTCACCACCTAATCGGTTAAAACTACTCAAACGAAAACCGTATTGAAAATTTAATTTCCTTGAAACCTTATGTTCAGCATTGATATAGACTCCACTTTCCAATGCATTTTTTTCATCCAATTTTAGAAAATTGATGGAAGACGTTTCAGAAGTCGGACTAATTTCACCGGGATTGAAATTATAATATATACCGCTTAAGCCAAAATCCAAATTAAATTTATCATTGATAAAATACTTAAAATCATATTTCAAATTGTAATTTTTAATATCGGCGATCCAATCAAATTCTAAGGCATTAATTCCTAATTGGTAATTATATTTACTGTAAATCAATGACATATTCGAAAATACCTTATCACTAAAAATATGATTCCATCTTAAATTTGCCGTTGTGTTTCCATAAGAATTGCTAAAGTTTTCTCCAAATTTAAATACATCTCTACCAAAATAACCAGAAAGATAAAGTCGGTTATTCTCATCTATTTCATAATTGCTTTTAAGGTTCATATCATAAAAATAGATCACATTTTCTTTTAAACCTTCTGATAATTTTAAGAAAAGATGCATGTATGAACCTCTTCCTGCAACTAAAAAAGACCCCTTATCCTTATACATCGGTCCTTCTACAGCCAATCTACTAGATATAGTTCCTATACCTCCTGTTATGTTGTAATTTTTACTGTTCCCGTCTTTTTGTCTTACGTCTAAAACCGAAGAAACCCTACCTCCAAAGCGGGGAGGAATACTTCCTTTATACAACTTTACATCTTTGATGGCATCGGCATTAAAAACTGAAAAAAAACCAAACAAATGGGATGAATTATAGATGATTGCTTCATCTAGCAAAACCAAATTTTGGTCAACTGCTCCTCCCCTTACGTTAAATCCGCTTGATGCCTCTCCGTTGTTTGTTACACCAGGTAATAATTGAATGGCCTTTATAATATCTATCTCTCCAAAAACAACTGGCATTTTTTTTATCGTTTCTATTTTTAATTTGGAAACACTCATTTGAGGAGACCTAATATTCACTCGTTCAGATTCTTCCGCAACAATAACAACCTCATTCAAATCATTGGTTGACTCTAGCAATTCAAAATCTAATTTTTGGTTTTTATTCAGCGCAATTTCTCGAACAACATTATTGTATCCCATATAAGAAACAACAAGGGTATAAGTGTCTTGACTTGCGGTAATGGAATAGAAACCATATTCATTGGTTAGCACACCAATGTTGGTGTTTTTTAGATAAATGGTAGCTCCAAATAAGGTCTCGCCATTACTTGCATCTTTAACAGTACCGTTTAAAGTAAATTTATTTTGAGCAGACACATGATATCCAAAGAAAATGAATAGCAATAAAAGCAATTTTTTCATAGCCCTATTTCTGCAAACAAATATATCACCATCCTTTCATTTAACGTCAATTAAATAAATTTACTTTTAGTAAACACCACTCTAAAGTTCAATTCTATTTTCTTTAATACTTTTTTACTACTTAAAACAATGGTCAACTTTTTTTAGTTGCTGCACTCATTAAAAAATTTAAACCAAGTTTTAGCAGTCCATTTTCTTTCATTTTACAAATATATTTTCTAAAAAATTGATTGTTGCAGTCATGCTTTTGAATTTTATTTATTAATAAGGTCAATACAAAAACAAAACAATTCTAGTAGCTATTTTAAAAAGTTGATTAGCGAATTCATAAAGGTTTTAAAAAAATCTTTCTAATATTTGATACAGTATTTGCATATTCTTCTTTTTGTTTCATAGCATTCCATTCGGGGTGATTAATAAAATTCTTCCAACTGGCATCATGCTCATCCATATCTTTAAAATTAATCATATAAGTTAAACAAGGTCGATGGGGTCCAATAATCATTTCGCCAAAAAAAACAGGGTGTAAATTTGTTTTTAAAAACAGTTGAAGTTCTTCTTTATTAAACATTTGTATCTTGCGTTTTACTGCATCTTCAGAATAGCCTTCATAGGTTCTCAATTCAAATAAAGATGCTCCTTCAACAGGATTCATCATTTTTGGAAATTCGTCAAAAGCCAGCATTAGGGAAGAACTAAATCTATTGTATAAAGTTTGGTCTTGAGGCAAATCATGATATTCTTTTGACTTATTTACATAAGCCGAATCAGAAAACAAATTTTGGGCATTTAAATAAACGGTGGCATTGGGATAACTTATCAATACTCTGATTTTTGAAGGATTGGAATCGCCTAATTCTTTGAATAACATAAAATGATTTACTCCTATTTTTTTTAATGCCGGTTGTAAAATATTCTTTAAATAATCAATCAGTAGTTTTTGATTAGCCCCAAATCTCATTTCATAGGTTCGCAACTCATACAATTCCTTTTCCGCTACCGGTATAACCAGCCTTTCCATCCCTGAGGCATTTGCGAATGGAAAAATTGTAGAAACTGCAGTTGCAGCTACAGTTGATTGAAGAAATTTTCGTCTTTTCATTTTGAAAGGTTTATATTATAATTCAATTTTATGATATTTGGAGAAAATCTAAAGTTATATTGTTCATTAAACTCGTTTTAAAAAAAACACTGCTTTGTCTATTTCATTGTAAGTTATTGTTCAATCGTGCATAATTGAATGTTTTAAAAACTTATTCAATTTACTGAATTTCAGCAATATATGTATATGTTTTTTAATTTCAAATATCAACCGCTAAACGGGTTAACGTATTAAACACTTTTACGATACTT
>CAYPHN010000283.1:0-4675 GCA_964410265.1 uncultured Flavobacteriaceae bacterium
TCCTATTATCACAAAGAAAAGAATAAAGTATATTATTTCTTATCCAATCTATTTGACTTACCCGCAGAGCAAATAGCATTATTGGATAAAAGGCGTTGGGAAATTGAGTTGTTATTCAAAAAAATCAAACAAAACTTCCCACTCCAATACTTTTATGGAGAGAATAAAAACGCAATACAAATACAAATTTGGTGTGCGTTAATAGCATTGTTGCTCATTAGTGTTATGAAAAAAAAACTTACAAGAGCGTGGAGTTTTTCCAACCTTGTAAGCCTTTTACAGAAACATCTCTTTACTTATGTTGAGTTTACAGCTTTTTTTAATAATATTGACACCTTTGCGCAAGAGTAGGTTAGAAATAAAGGAAATCTGCAGAGTTTTCAACAAAAAAAGGAGTTTAATCCAACCTAAAAACAAGGGGCTTACTTTTTGAATACTCGAATTTCTAATCATTTTATTGCGATAGAAGGACGTTTTAATCTAATTTTGCGCTTTATCGGACAACAGTAGTTTAAATAGTTTAAGAAGCCTTAAGTTTTATTTTGTTTTGAAAAGTTTTTGTTTTAATCGTTTTTTCCGATGAAAATATTCCTGAAATTGTTTTGTATAAAACCACATTTCATCAAACACTTTTTCAACAGGCACATCTATTAATTTGGCGTATTCATCACTCATTATTCTAACTATTTCCTTTTTATAGGTTAGCTTTGAGAAATTTCTCATTCGATCATTAAAATCTAATTCAATAAAGTTCATCCTGTTTAAATCAATTAAATAAAATTCATAATTATTGTCTTTTTTGATAATTAGGGTATTGCCTGATGAGTGGTCTTTAAAATAGATGTTTAGCTCATGCAAATTGAAAGTGAATTGGGTAAACTGTCTTAAAATATTTTCGTAATCGGGGTATTTTACATCATATGTTAATTCTCTAAATGTTAGATCATATTTTAAATGCGCACTAAAAAAAAAACTTTTTTGAAAACTTAAAGTCTTTGCGTATTCAAAATAGGCATAAGGTTGTGGGGTTCCAATACCCTTATTTAAAAGTATGTTTGCATATTTAAATGAACGTTCGGCTTTAGATTTTCTAAAATATTTATAAATGATTTTGTTGAATATGTTTGGCGTTTTAAATGATTTCACATTGATATTCAGATTATTAACTGCAAATGTTTTTATTTTGTTTCTACCTCTGTCATCAATTACTTCACCTTTAGTTTCAAAATTATCAATGATATCTAAAAAATCAGCATTGCTTAAAGGTGAATTTTGATTAATTTGTTTATTGAGGAGCATGACTTTTGTTTGGTATCAATGTTAATATTGAAAATTAATTTCACTTATATTTGTTAGGGTGATTATTTTAATCAATTAAATTATTTTTTCTTTTCTAAATAGGTTTGTAAAATTATTGTGGCACTAATTTTATCAATTAAGCCTTTGTTTTTACGTTTCTTTTTGCCTAACCCACCATCTATCATAGTTTGAAATGCCATTTTTGATGTAAACCGTTCATCTACTCTTTTTATGGGAATGTCATTGAATAATTTTTCTAATTTTTCAATGAAAGGAATAATTAAAATTTCGCTTTCTGAAGGAGTATTATTCATTTGTTTGGGTTCGCCAACTAAAAACAAACCTACATTTTCTTTTTTGACATAGTTTTCTAAAAATAAAAAAATATCTTCCGTGTTAACCGTAGTTAATCCAGATGCAATAAGCTGAAAATCGTCTGTAACAGCAATACCAATACGTTTTTTTCCGTAATCTAAAGCGAGAATTTGTGCCATACAATGTTTAATATGATGCAAATTTACTTTATTTTTGTAATTCTAAACACATTTTAAGATTCATTATTTATGAAGCCTTTTTATATTTGCAAAATCAATTGAAAAACAACGAATAAATGAATAATTTACAACAAACTATTGAAAGTGCTTGGGATGATAGAGCGCTTTTGAAAAACAAAGAAGTACAACTTGCAATAAGAAAAGTAATTGATTTACTAGACAGTGGGAGTCTAAGGGTTGCTGAACCAATTACTGACGGATGGCAAGTTAATGAATGGGTTAAAAAGGCAGTTGTTTTGTATTTTCCCATCCAAAAGATGGAAGTTTTGGAAGCAGGAATTTTTGAATACCACGATAAAATTCCGCTAAAGCGAGGCTATCAAGAAAAAGGAATTAGAGTTGTACCACATGCAGTAGCACGACATGGTGCATATATTTCAAAAGGAGTTATTTTAATGCCAAGTTATGTAAATATTGGAGCTTATGTAGATGAAGGCACTATGGTAGATACATGGGCAACCGTAGGAAGTTGTGCCCAAATCGGTAAGAATGTTCACCTTAGTGGCGGTGTTGGTATTGGCGGTGTTTTAGAGCCACTACAAGCCGCGCCTGTTATTATTGAAGATGAAGTTTTTGTAGGGTCTAGATGTATTGTTGTTGAAGGGGTGAGAGTAGAGAAGGAGGCAGTATTAGGTGCCAATGTGGTATTGACCATGAGTACTAAAATTATTGATGTAACTGGTGATGAACCGAAAATTACTAAAGGTATTATTCCTTCGCGATCGGTGGTTATTCCAGGTTCTTATACCAAAGAATTTAAAGCAGGTAGTTTTAATGTACCTTGCGCTTTGATTATAGGTAAACGTAAAGAAAGTACCGATAAAAAAACATCATTAAATAATGCTTTACGTGATAATGATGTCGCAGTATAAATTGTAGAGATAAATTTGTTTGAAGAAAATTCTTGTCATACAACAAAAAATGATTGGCGATGTTTTGGTAGGTTCTATTCTTTGCAATAATTTAAAAAGAGCTTTTCCAGATGCACAAATTCATTATATGGTATATGAATCTACCATACCTGTTTTGCAAGGAAATCCGAATATTGATAAACTAGTCTTGTTTACCGAAACATATAGAAAAAACAAGTGGGCATTTTTTAAGTTTATGATTTCTATAAGAAAGGAAAAGTATGATATTTTAATTGATTCTTATTCAAAGCTTGAAAGTTGGCTAACCGTTTTTTTATCTGGTGCAAAACAACGAATTTCTTATAAGAAAAAAGGTAGGTCATTTTTATATACTCAAAATATTGTTTTGTTGGATCAAGCCAGAACGAATTTAGGTTTAACCATTGAACGTAAATTATCTTTACTTGATCCTTTGCAATTGAAAATAGATATAGATCCTGTTCCTAAGTTATATGTTACAGAACAAGAAATGAAATATGCCAGGGATCTTCTTGAAAAACATCAGGTAGATTCCAGCAAAAAAACTATAATGGTTTCTATTATAGGCAGTGCTGCAAATAAAACATACCCTTTTGATTATATGTCTAAAATTCTAGATGATATTGCAAACTATTTTAAAGTTAATATTTTGTTTAATTATTATCCAGATCAGATAGAAGATGCAAAGAAAATTTATAATCAATGCAAAAAATATACTAAAGCGCTTATATATTTTGATGTTTTAGGCGGGAGTTTACGAGAATATATCGCATTAATGAATACTTGTGATCTAATAATAGGAAATGATGGTGGGGCAATAAATATGGCGAAGGCGCTTCAAAAACCTTCATTTATTATTTTTTCACCATGGATTGAAAAACAGATATGGGCTACTTTTGAAGATGGTAAAATTCATAAATCCATTCATTTACTAGATTATAAACCAGATCTATTCCTTGGAAAAACTGAAAAGGAATTAAAAAATGAATCTTTAGATTTATATAAATATTTTAAACCGGAATTGTTTTTTCAGGAATTAAGATCTTTCTTGAAATTTAATTTGATGATAGATAATAATGAAATTAGATCTAAATAAAAATCTTAAACGCAACTACAAGAGATTTAAATTATCGGCATTGATCATTACTTTAAATGAGGTAGATAATATAACAGAGTTAATACATAATTTAGATTTTGTAGATGAAATAATTGTAGTAGATGCTTTTAGCAAGGATGGAACTTTTAAAATTTTACAAAAGTTCGATAGTGTTAAAGTGATTCAAAATGAATTTAAAAATTTTTCAAGTCAACGTAATTTAGCCTTAAAATATGCTTCAAATGATTGGGTTTTATTTATTGATGGAGATGAAAGAGTCTCCATTGATTTGAAAAATGAGATATTAAATGCTCTTGAAAACCCCTATGATATTGTGGCATTTGGGTTTTATAGAAAATTTTATTTTAAGAATTCAATATTAAAATTTAGCGGTTACCAAACCAACATAACTTTTAGATTATTTAATAAGAATTTTGCCCAGTATGATATAACTAAATTAGTTCATGAAGTTTTATTGATTGAAGGAGAGACAAAAACATTAAAGAATAAATTGGATCATTTTTCTTTTAAAAATGAAAGTAGATATAAAGAAAAGTTAATAAGATACGCAAAATTAAGAGCTAAAGAATTGTATATCATTAATTTACATCCAAATTTTTATCATTTTCGTATCAAACCGATGTATAGATTTACTTATCTCTTTGTGATGAGGTTAGGTTTTTTAGATGGAAAAAATGGTTATAAAATATCACTTCTAAATGCTTTTGGTGTACGCCAGAGATATATTGAATTGCAAAAGTTGTACAATAAAGATAAGTGATATACTCAAACCAAATAGATTTTAGGTTTTTTTACTTGTTCTTTTTACCTTTAAC
>CAYPHN010000284.1:0-4670 GCA_964410265.1 uncultured Flavobacteriaceae bacterium
TCACTGCTTTATCAATGTCTTTCTCATTGGGGTTTTCATTATACATTTTAATAAGTTGTGACATAAAAATTATTTTAATCAAATTTACAAACTAAGACCGTTGCAAAAGGTTATATTTTGTTCAAATTCAAGGTTAGAGTAAAAAATAACTTTTGAGTTACCTTTTGGTAATGAGTAAAAAAACAGTTTTGCAACGGTCTTAAACTATAAAAGAATATTATCGAGTACTAAAAACAAAAATAGCTGTATAATTTTAATAATCATACAGCCAATTCTTTAATTATTACAATAATTTTTAACCCTCTACCAATCTAAATCCTTCTCCATGAATATTAATAATTTCTACTTTTTCATCGGGTTTTAAATATTTACGTAATTTAGCAATATAAACATCCATACTTCTTGATGTAAAATAATTATCATCTCTCCAAATTTTTGTCAATGCCATTTCTCGAGGTAATAAATCATTTTTATAAATTGCTAAAAGTTTCAGTAATTTATTTTCCTTAGGGGATAATTTTCTTGGTTCACCACCTTGAAAAGAAAGTTGACGCAGCTTAGAATTTAAATGAAAACCTCCAATTTCAAATTCGAATTGATTATCCTCTGCCGAACTATCGGCTTCTTTTCTTTGTAAAATAGCTTTCAGTTTTAAAAGCAAAACTTCCGAATCAAAAGGTTTGTTCAAATAATCATCTGCTCCAACTTGATATCCTCTTAAAATATCTTCTTTCATAGACTTTGCTGTAAGAAAAATTAAGGGTATATCACTATTTACGGATCTAATGTCTTTTGCCAATGAAAAACCATCTTTTTTTGGCATCATAACGTCTAAAATACATATGTCAAAATCGTCATTTTTAAATGATATTAAGCCATCTAAACCATCTTTAGCATGTGTAACGTCATAATCATTTAACATTAAATAATCTTTTAAAACTGTTCCAAAATTAGGATCATCTTCTACCAATAATATTTTTTTATTTGCCATGATAATTAATTTAAATTAAAGGGATTTTTATAATAAAAGTACTTCCTTTGCCTTTCTCACTTTCTACATATACAGAACCTTGATGTTTTTCTACTATGCTTTTTACGTAAGAAAGACCTAAGCCGTGGCCTTTTACATTATGAATATTTCCTGTTTGTTCTCTATAAAATTTATCAAATACTTTTCTTTGCACCATTTTTGACATTCCAATACCACTATCTTGTATTTTTAGGATAATGTTATTTCCAACATTTTCTGTACAAATATCAATTTCTGGTACGTTTTCCGAATATTTAATTGCATTATCCAAGATATTGGTTATCACATTAGTAAAGTGAAATTCACTAACCAGTATTTCGCTTAGTTTTGCCTTAAAATTTTTATTAACATACCCTTTCTTATCTGCAATTATTAAATCAACATGTACCAATGCATCCTCAATAATATCATGTAAATCCAATACTTCCTTACTAAGATCCAATTGATTTTTTTCTAATTTAGAAATTCTCAATACATTTTCAACTTGTGCATGCATTCTTTTATTTTCTTGGCGGATTATTTCAGCATATCTTAAAATCTTGTCTTGATCAACAATAACTTTTGGATTTTTTATAGAATCAATTGCCAAATTAATTGTTGCAATAGGGGTTTTAAATTCATGTGTCATATTATTAATAAAATCTGTTTTTATTTCAGATATTTGTTTTTGCCGTATTAATTGATATAAGGAGCTACCAAAAGCGATAATTATAATTAAAATAAACAGTGCTGATAGCAACAATATTTTAGATATTGTCGCTAAAATATATCTCTTTTTTTCAGGAAAACTCACATAAAGATCAAAATCACTATTCCCATCACCATCAACAAACAATGGCACTTTATACGTATAATCTTTTTTTTCTTTAAATTTTTCAGACTTTACTTTAGTTATTAAATCACCACTAAAAACACCATATTCAAATTGTATTTCAATATTTCTCGCTCTTAATTCATTGTCTAAATTCAATCTTATTTCATTATTACTAACTCTGCTGTAAATTGGAGTTCTAGTAACGATATTTTTAAATAAGTTTTCTAATTCGAGCTTATCATATCTATCTAACCTTTCAACTTTAACAACACGATCATTAGGTGATAGTTCTTCAAAATCTTTGGACTCAAATTCTATTTTCTTAATTTGAGTCTCTTCTCTACCAAAAAACGTCTTAAAACTAACTGTAGTTGTATCAAATGGTGAAATTTGAGTTTTAAAATTATTTTCAACTAAGCTTTGACGAAAGGTAAATATTTCGTTGTTAACCGTATCTGTTTGCTGAAAGAAAAAATCCTTAACATTTCTTTCTTTAGAGTCTTGGATACTATCCAGTAAAGGAGAATATTTTTTTACATTATCTTTAAATTCTCTATCCTTAATATTTTCAGAAACTTCTGATAAAGCAAACTTAACACTTGTTGTAAACTGTTGTTCTCGCATTTCGATTGTTGAACGTATCCAAAATATTTGTACGGTAATTATACCAATTAAGGCAAAACCCATCAAAACAATTAAAAATACAAAAATTCGTTTATTCATTGTAACAAATTTAGAATTTCTTTGGCATATTTCTATTCTTTTAACAAGTGTTAACTAATGTAGCGATTAATTTAACATTTATTTAAGAATTAACCAATTTATTGATAGCTTATTTTTTCGATAATTCTAGATGAATCCTTGATACTTCCCTACTGCTCTTTTTAATATCAGTATTATAAATGATATACTCAGATCGTTCTATTTTATAGGTATCCTCCAACTGATTATCCATTCTTTCTCGAACCATTTTTTCTGATACCTTATCTCTATTTATCACTCTTTTTATTTTGTCTAATTCGGGTGCAATTACCGTTATTATTTTATCAAAATTATTTTGATTTTTACTTTCAAAAATAATTGCATTTTCTTGAATCACATAGGGTGAATTTTGCCTTCGCACCCAACCTTTAAAGTTTTTCTCAACTTCGGGATGTACTATATCATTTAACTTTTGTAATTTTTCTTTATCGTTAAAAACTACACCCGCAATGAGAGGTCTATTAATTTTGTCATCAATAATGGCGTTTTTCCCAAACAATGAAATCAATTTTGATTGGATTAAAACAGAGGTGTTCATAAGCTTTTTCGCTTCAATATCTGCATAATAAACTGGAATATGCAATGCTTCAAACATTTTTGCAATGGTAGTTTTACCACTTCCAATACCACCTGTTAATCCAATTATTTTCATTTACTTTTTAATTAAGAATTCTATTTTATTCGGAACTACTTTTACATCAAATAAAATTTCTGGTTTCTCAATAATCTTTGGCATTAGGTAATCCAAATTATTCTTTTCCGTTTGTTTATAATCTACATGGACTACAAAGCTGTTTTTTGAAATTTTATTATAATCTTTTAATGCTACTTGATAAACTACCTTAACCTCTTTTGGGTAGGTACTAATAAAATAATTTTTAGGCAAGTTAATTACCTTAAAAGGCAAAGTGAATGATCCTTCCGTAATTTTTTCAACTTCACCTATTATAGATATTTGATCGGTTGAAAACGATATCATTTCATTTGGGTATTTTAAATTAATCTTTTTATCAAATGAATCGGAGATATCTGTTAATTTAATTGGTTCTGTATAAATTTCATTTATGGAGTCAATTACTTTCGTAGGGCCTGATATGGTTATGAATTTTGGCTCGATACGATAATTTTTTATCAAATTAAATCCTGGCTTAAACTCGAGATTAACCTCGCTTATAATTTTTACTTTTTTAGATTTTTTAACACCTAAATCAAAATATAAAGTGTCTGGATTTATTTTTAAAACATCAGTTTCTGCTGACAATTGTGCTTGTAAATTGTTGATATTAACCTTGGTAACACTAAAATATTCAGATCCTTTTTTTCGCTTAATCTCTGTCAAACTATAATTTAAGGTTTTCTTATTAAACCCATACTTAATCAATTTAAACCCAATCGTATTGATAGTTAATTCAATGGTACTATTTGGTGTGTTTTGTAATAATTTATTTTTTGGAATATCTATATAAACCAAATCAAACTCAACTTTAGATATATAATTTTTAGAAAGCTTAATCAAGGTCCAGAATAAAAATGACATTAACAAAAACAGCATAAAAACATGTAGTTTTTTATTGTTTTTGAAGGAATCCATTTTACTTATAGAAGTTTTAGTTTGCATATTAATCTATTTGTCTAAGAAATATAAAAGTAAATAAAAAGAGGCTATCTAAAAAAAAATAGATAGCCTCTTTAAAAAAAATAATGTAAAATTATTTTTTGGTTTCTTTTGGTAAATATTTTTTACTCAACTCCATAGAAATGGCAGTTCTTTCAAATTTAATTTTACCAGCACCCGTTTCTATAACACAGGTATTATCACTATCAATTAAATCAATAATTTTGCCATGAATACCACTTGATGTTATAACTTTTGATCCTTTTTTAATAGATGCCTGAAATTTTTTCTCATTTTTTTGACGCTTCATTTGCGGTCTAATCATGAATAGATATAAAACCAAAAACATCAACGGAATTAAAATGTAATTTCCAATTCCCCCACCACTTGCCTGTAAAAATATTCCTTGATACATAATTATAAAGTATTAACTTTTTGATTTAAGATTT
>CAYPHN010000285.1:0-4644 GCA_964410265.1 uncultured Flavobacteriaceae bacterium
TTCAGTACAAAACTAACAAAAACTAAAATAGTCCCCAAGCTTTAGAGTTGATCCATAATTTGGGATAAAGTTAATAATTAAAACAAAAAAATGACCGATTAATCGGTCATTCAAAGTATTGTGGATGTGTATTTTTTTATCTAATAAACAAAAATGAAAAAAGAAATGCAAATTTGCTTAACTTAAAAGTGTCAATAGTAAAATTTCTTTTTTTTCTTTTTATTTTAACTTCTGGGTTGTTTGTGAAATCAGCAACCAATTGAGATACTTCGCCAATTAACTGGTAACATGCATTGATTAATTTTTCTTCTCTTGGTAAATAGTCATTTTGGTTATAAAGAATTAATAGGAAATCGTCATTGTGATCTTCTGACGAAAAACAAGCTTCAAAAGAAGATGCATTTTTATTTGCCGTTAGTTCTTTGTGAATTTCTCGATATACCGATAATTTACTCTTGTCAATAATAGAGAAATCTTCTGATTCAAGTAACAATTCAATTTTTTGATTAAAATTGATAGATTCTTCCCTGTTACCAAGTAACGTTGAGTTTACAGCATCATTTATTTTTAATTTTTCAGAAATATATGTAGTAATATTACTTTCTACAAATAAGGCTGAAATAAAAAACTCATTTCTAATTTTAATTTCATTACTCACCATTTTTTCTCAATTTATTACAACATTAAATCATACTAATGCAAATCAAAGTACTATGTTGTATAGTTACAAACGCTATTATTGAGGGGATATTATAAGGGGATATAATCAAATTGTTTGCCAAATATAGCAAATCATTCTTAAAACAAAGTTAAAGATATATTAATATATTCCAAACATTTTGTTTAAATATACCTGTAAATGGGTATTAAATTCATGGTTTACCACTAGAAAAAGTCCTTTTAAATTGCTTTAAAAGGACTTTTGAAATGTTATTATTGATAAAAATTTAAAAAAAATTTACTTTTTAAACTTAGCGTATTTATTTTTGAACTTATCAATACGACCTGCTGTATCAACCAATTTCATTTTACCAGTATAGTATGGGTGAGAAGTACGAGAAATTTCTAATTTGATTAAAGGGTATTCAACACCTTCAACATCTAACTTTTCTTTTGAATTAGCAGTTGATCGAGTTAAAAACACATCACCATTTGACATATCTTTAAATGCTACCATTCTATAATTTTCTGGATGTATTCCTTTTCTCATCGTAAACTCATTTAAATTTTATATTTTCGCTTCTTTTAAAAAGAAAACTCAGCACATGCTGATTTTGAGAGTGCAAATTTAAGTAATATTTTTAAATCTCAAACAATTTTTTGGTAATTTTGCACAAAAATTTTGATTATGAATAAAATTAATTCTTTTTTAGCCATTTTGGTGGTGATAATTATGACTTCTTGTGGTAATAAATACAAATTAATATTGCAATCGCCTAAAACAATTAATATTGATAAACCATTAAATATAACTGTTAAAGAAAAAAATGGCAACCCTATAGATTCTATTCAATATTTTATCAATGGTAAAAAACTATCGATTAATAAATTAATTGATATCAATGATTATAGATTGGGAAAACAAGCCATTTCTGTAACTGTTTTTTATATGGGTCAGGAAAGAAAATTGAACAATACGATATATTTCTTGGCGGCTAAAGCACCTGTTGTTTATAATTTTGAAATTATAAATGAATTTCCACATGATCCATTGGCTTTTACCCAAGGTTTTGAATTTCACAACGGTTTTTTTTATGAAAGCACTGGGCAAAGAGGCAAGTCGACATTGAGAAAGGTTGCATTAAAAAGTGGTAAGGTTGTTCAAAAAATTGATATTGATAAACAGTATTTTGCTGAAGGAATGACTATTTTAAATAATAAAATTTATCAGTTAACCTGGCAAAAAAGTGTTGGGTTTGTTTATAATTTAGATACATTTGAATTAGAAAAAACATTCGATTACAATCAAAGTAAAGAAGGTTGGGGTTTAACACATAACAATGAAAGTCTAATTAAGACCGATGGTACCGAAAGAATGTGGTTTTTAGACCCAGAGACATTAAAAGAAAAATCATTTATTGAAATTTATACCAATAAAAGAAAAGCGGAAAAATTGAATGAATTAGAGTATGTAAAAGGTAAAATATATGCCAACCTTTGGCAACAAAACTCTATTTTAATTGTAAATCCAAAAAATGGTGCTATTGAAGGGATCGTAGATTTAAAAGGCTTACAATCAAAAGCAGGTCAAGATGGCGATGATAATGTATTGAACGGAATTGCTTATGATGAAAAAGAAGACCGGTTATTTGTAACTGGTAAAAAATGGGATAAAGTATTTGAAATAAAGTTGGTTAAAAAATAGAAATATGAAAAGAAATTATTTTTTTATTTTTTCTGTAATTTTCTTATTAATTTATTCCTGTAATGATGATGTTTTCGATACGATTAAAAGTACGGGTGATTTAAGTTTTTCTAGAGACACCATTTTTTTAGATACGGTTTTTACAAATACCAGTTCAAGTACTCGAACTTTAAAGATTTTTAATAAAAGCAATAATAATATTACCATTCCAACCATAAAGCTCGGAAGAGGAGAAAGCTCATTTTACAGACTTAATGTTGATGGGATAGCAGGAAAATCATTTGAAAATATTGATATTCTTGCTAGGGATAGTATTTATGTTTTTATTGAAGTTACTATTGATTTTAGTCAGGTTACCAATCCAATTTATACAGATTCTATAGTGTTTGATCAAGATGATCAAATGCAAGATGTTAAACTAGTTACCCTTGTTCAAGATGCACATTTTTTATTTCCACAAAGAGATGCACAAGGAGTGAAAGAAACCATTATTTTAGGTACCGATGCTGATGGTGAAGAAATAGCAGTTGAAGGGTTTTATTTGGAAGGGAACACCACTTGGAAGAATGACAAACCTTATGTTATTTATGGATATGTAGGTGTTAATTCTAATAATAAATTGACCATTGAAAAAGGAGTAAAAATACATTTTCATAAAAACTCTGGTATCTTGGTTGAAAAGGATGCAAGCTTAAAAGTTATGGGTGCATTGTATGAAGAGGTAGTTTTTGAAGGAGATCGATTAGAACCTTTTTATAGTGAGATCGCTGGTCAATGGGGAACAATTTGGTTGAGAGCCGGAAGTAAAGATCACGAAATAAACTATGCAATAATTAAAAATAATACCATTGGTATTTTAATGGATTCCATTGGCGATATTTCTAACCCAACCTTAAAAATTAGCAATACTCAAATTTACAATACTTCAAGTTTTGGATTGTTAGGAAGAACGGCAAATATACAAGGCGAAAATTTGGTTATAGCCAATAATGGTCAATCTTCTTTAGCTTGTACACATGGAGGTACCTATAATTTTGCGCATAGTACCTTTGCAAATTATTGGAATAATAGTATTAGGAATTTCCCAACAGTTTTGATTAATAATTTTGTTGATGTTCAGAATTCAGATGGCTCTGAAGGCGTGTTGTCAAGAGATTTAATCGCTGCAAATTTTACAAATTCAATTATAGATGGTAATCAAAATATAGAGTTTATTTTAGATAAAAATGAAGCGGCTCAATTTAATTATAATTTTAAAAATAATTTATTGAAATTTGACGATGTTGGCGGTAACTTTAAAGATGACCCATTATATGATTTTGATGATACCCAGTTCTATCAAAACAATGTAATTAACGGAATTACCGATTTTAAAGACATACAAAGCAACCAATATATTATTGGAGTGGATTCAGATGCTGTAGAAAATGCAGATATAAATGCAGCCTCCCAAATTCCTTTAGATATTTTAGGGTTAACACGTCTATTAAACCCAGATATTGGTGCCTATCAACATATTATTTTTGAATAAAATCAAAATATTAGTTCTTATAGATTACCCTATTTTTCATTACAAAAACTACGTTTTCCATAGTTTTTATGTTTTTGGTTGGGTCTTCATCTACGGCAATAATATCGGCATAATTACCAACCGCGATTTGACCTATTTTATCATTTTTTAATACAACAGCATTATTGATTGTTGCAGTTTGAATGACCTTCATTTCTGACATACCAGCCTCAACCATAAAGTAAAATTCTTTACCATTTAATCCGTGAGGATAAACTCCAGCATCTGTTCCAAAAGCAATTTTTACTCCTTTTTTATATGCTTTAGCAAATGTGCCTTGTATTTTTGGGCCAATTTCCAACGCTTTTGGAACTATGATTGCAGGATAATATCCTTTTATTTTGGCTTTGTCGCTAACTTCTTTACCAGCAGTAATTGTAGGCACATAATACACGTCATGATCTATCATCATTTGCATTGTTTTATCGCTCGTCAAAGTACCATGTTCAATGGTTTTTACACCACCTAAAATGGCTCTTTGCATACCTTCATCTCCATGTGCATGTGCTGCTACATGCATATCATAATCTTTGGCTGTTTCACAAATAGCTTTAATCTCTTCGATGGTGAATTGCGGATTCTGACCACTTTTGGCAACGCTTAATGCGCCTCCTGTAGCAGTAATTTTAATCAAGTCGGCACCATTTTTATATCTTTGTCTAACAGCTTTTCTTGAATCAGCAACACCATTAACAACTCCTTCTTTTGG
>CAYPHN010000286.1:0-4604 GCA_964410265.1 uncultured Flavobacteriaceae bacterium
TCCAATGTGAAATAGTTTTAAATTAAACCAGCAAATCTATGAATTAAAATATTTGTCCCCAAGTTTTAGTGTTGATCCTAGAAAATCTAGTATTGGTTAATGGTTTGAATCATGCACAAACTAATCTGTAGAGATTGACATTGTGTATAAAATAAAAAGAGTCCAATTTGATATTAATTGGACTCTTTTATTGTATTTGAAAACAACTTATTTATCAGCTTCAACTTCTATAGATATTTCCATATCGTCATAGATAAATTTATCGGCCAAATTTTCAAAAAATGATTTTGACTTGTACTTGATATCCCATTTAGAGCGATCAATTTTGAAATTGTCGCTTTTAAAAGTTAATTTGTTATTCGTAATATTGACACTTGTTAAAAACGAAACAGGATTTGTAATTTCTTTGATAGTCAAATTACCTTTTATTAAAGTTTGATCACCTTTTGCTTCAACTTCTGTTATTTTAAATTTTGCTATTGGATGTTTTTCCACACCAAAAAAATCGTCACTTTTAAGATGTTTAACCAATTTGGCATTGTATTCATTGTCGGCAGGCATATCTAGATCAACTATACTGTTCATATTTATATTAAACTCCCCTCCAATAATTTGGTTGTTATTAACTTTAAAATGACCATCAGAAATCATGATTGTTCCGTAATGCTCCCCTGTAGGTTTAAACCCTTTCCAGTTTATTTTAGAATTAGATGTATTTGCTTTAAACTCATTTTGTGCTTGAATTGTAAATGAAAATAGTATTAAAACAAGACTTGTTATTTTTGAAATATTTTTTATCATTATTGTTTTTTTTTGATTTATTGTTAAATTATTAGTGAGAAGCGTTATTCTTTTTGAATTTATCAAATTGAGAATCTTCTTCTTTCTTAGGCCAGCTATTATTGCTTGTATCTACATCGGCGGTTAATTGATTAGGGTCAATATTGATTTCTTTGATTTCTTTATCAGAAGCAAATACTTTTTTAATTTCTTTATCATTAAATCTCCATATCTCAGCAGGATAGTATTTACTTTCTCTAGTTCCGTCTGTAAAGACATATTCTACCAAAATTGGCATTACCAAACCTCCTGGCTTTTCAAATATAATTTCGTAAAAATATTTGGTATCTTTTAATGTTTTGCGTTCTTCTACAGAATAATTATCGGCTAGGTATTCACTTAAAAAAGTAATATCATTTACAGGATTTTTTACTTTAGACATTTCGACTTGGTATTCATCACTGTCCATATTAATTAAAAATAAATTTTGACCAAAATCTTCTACTTCCATACCGTAGGCTTTTGCCATTTTTTTAGCTCTTTCTGTAGGTTTGTCGGTAACAACATATTTCTTAACATCTTTAACTCCTATATCGTTATATTCTGTAGTGTAAAACCAACCTCTCCAAAACCAGTCTAAATCGGTACCCGATGCATCTTCCATAGTTCTAAAGAAATCTGCTGGAGTTGGATGTTTAAATTTCCATCTATTGGCATAGGTTGCAAATGCCTTATCAAAAAGATCGTGACCAAGAATAACTTCTCGTAGCATGTATAATCCAGCGGCTGGTTTTGAATAAGCATTAGGTCCGCTTTGAAAAACATTATCGTGTTGTGTCATTATTGGAGCAATTCTACTTTGGTCTCCACTCATATATCTTACAACATTTTTAGGATAAGCTCTTGAAGGAAATCCAGGTTCTAAATGTTGTTCTGCCAACATTTGGGTAAAGGTATTTAATCCTTCATCCATCCATCCCCATTGGCGTTCGTCAGAATTAATAATCATTGGAAACCAATTATGTCCAACTTCATGAATAATAACTCCAATCATACCATTTCTTGTTCTTAGCGAATAGGATCCGTCTTCTTTTGGTCTTCCAAAATTCCAACAAATCATAGGGTATTCCATTCCTTGTTGTTTTGCATGAACAGAAATAGCTTTATGGTAAGGATAATCAAAAAGGTGTTTTGAATACGTTTCTAAAGTAGCAACAACCGCTTTGGTTGAATATTCTTCCCAAAGAGGATTACCTTCTTTAGGGTACATTGAGATTGCCATAACAGATCTGCCACCAATTTTAACGGCCTGCGCATCCAATATATATTTACGAGAACTTGCAAAAGCAAAATCACGAACATTTTTCGCTTTTAATTTCCATGTCTTGGTTTTTTTAGAAAAATCTTTTTCATTTTTTTCAGCTTCTTCTTGTGTTACAATAATAACTGGTTTGTCAAATGATTTTTTCGCTTGTTCGTATCTTTTCCATTGCTTAGATGTTAGCATATCTTTTCGGTTGGTTATAACTCCGGTTCCATCCAAAATATGATCAGCAGGTGTTGTAATATTTACTTCATAATCTCCAAAAACTAAAGCGAATTCTCCACGTCCAAGAAATTGTAAATTTTGCCATCCTTCAACATCATTATATACTGCCATTCTTGGAAAAAATTGGGCAATTACATAGGTGTTGTTACCATCTTTTTCAAAATGTTCGAATCCAGATCGAGCTCTGTCAATGGTGTGATTAGGAATATTATACCACCATTTTATTTTAAATGCTGTTTTCTCACCCGATTTTAAAACATTGGGTAAGTCAATACGCATCATGGTATTATTAATAGTGTGGGATAAATCCTTACCATTGAGATCTTTTACATAATCTAGTTTAAACCCACCATCAAAAGGTTTTCCTAAAAATGTTTCTGTAAATTTTTTAGGATTATAAAACACGTTTGGCCCACCTGCTTTTACATCATTGGTAATTGCATCTGCCGCTCTAATATTTTGATCTAATTGCACCCATAGGTACTCAAGATCGTCTGGAGAGTTGTTGTAATAAGTAACCGTTTCTTCTCCATAAAGTTTTTGATTTTTATCATCTAAAATGATATCCATTTTGTAATCGGCCTGCTGTTGGTAATATGCATGGCCAGGAGCACCAGAGGCTGTTCGATAAGAATTTGGTGTAGCAAGTTCTTGTTTTAATTGTTTGAACTTGCTAATGTTATAATGCCCTCCTTCTTTTACTTCTTTATTGTTTTCTTGAGCAATTGATGCTATAGAAATTAATAAAAAACTAAATAAAAATGTAATTTTTTTCATTTTGAATGTTGTTGTTTAAATTGAATTTTCGAAAATAATATAAATAATATAAAAGCTAGTGCTAGTTAAAACTTTAACATTTCTTTATCATTAGCTTTGATTAATATAAAAGTTTTTTTAAGATTGTTGATATCTAGCTTGATGTAATTTTCCTGATCTTCAAATGTTTCCATAAGCATATTATTTTGAACTTGAATTTGGTTTATTTGTTCGATTTCATTTATTTCTAAATAAAAAAATACCACATCATTTTCATATTCTTTTCCTAAATAATTACTCAATTTTTCTTCTCCGTTGATATGAATTTTAAATCTTTGATGTATATATTTTTCTAGATAAAAATCTGATTTTTTATTTTCTTGTTTGGTAGCCAATTCAAAAGGAATATTATATCTACTTTGCAGTGTGTTTTCAATATCGTCTATAAAAAATCGCATGGTAATTTGAACCGATTTTTTACTTGCTTTAAAATCGATTTTAGTCAAACTGATATAGTACTTATGCGCAGAAAAGGCAAGGAGAGGAATAATTAAAAACAACAATAATTTTTTATTCAATCTCATTTTAAATTAGGGTATTAAATTCCGTAGTTGGATTGTAAAAGTAATATAAGCTCTAGAATAGAAAACTAAAAAATAGTTAAATTTGTGTCTCATAAAGAATAAAGTATATTTTTAAGATATTTTTTAACTTTAATAGTTTATTATATTTTTGTGTGATACTGATTTATAGTTAGTTACGACTTAACACATAAATTCGGTAACGAATTGATAATCAAATATATAATTCAGAATTTAAAATCAAAATTGCACGAAGTGTTGTAACTTTATACCTAATAATAAAATTTAAAAACTGTGAAAAGCTATACATACATTATACAATACCTTAGTAAAGATAAAATACTTTACCAAGCTATAGATCAATATAACGAAAAGATTAAACCAGAATACGATATCGATATTTATTTTTCATTATTACAGTCTATAGTTTCACAACAATTATCCACGAAAGTGGCTCGTATTATTTTTAATCGATTTATAGATCTATTTGTTGATAGATATCCAAAACCAGATCAACTTTTAGTTACCAAACACGAAATTTTGCGTGGTATAGGATTGTCAAACAACAAAGCAAACTATGTAAAAAATGTTGCTGAATTTTCATTGAAAAATAATATTACTTTTGATTGTTTAAATGTTAAAACGGATAATGAAATTATAGAATATTTGACCAAAATTAAAGGAGTAGGGAAGTGGACAGTGCAAATGATTTTGATGTTTCCAATGGATCGGCCAAATGTATTTCCGGTAGATGATTTGGGAATTCAAAATGGTATGAAAAAATTATATCAAATTGATTTAGAAAAAAAAGAACTGAAATTAAAACTTCTAGAAATAGCAGAGCAGTGGCATCCTTATAAAACTTTGGCAAGTAAATATATTTGGAAAATTTGAGATCAGAGTATAACCTTAAATCCACAAGTGTTTTCGTAGCGAAA
>CAYPHN010000287.1:0-4596 GCA_964410265.1 uncultured Flavobacteriaceae bacterium
AACTATTTCTAAATCACTACCTAAGGGAGTTATTATCAACCCCTTTTTAGAACGAAGTGAGTTAATTGCAAAGACTACACATACCGTTGCTGAGAATCTTTTGCTGGGTTGTTTAATCGTAATTTTTATAGTAGTTCTATTACTCGGTAACTTTCGCTCGGGTTTGGTAGTTGCTTCGGTAATTCCGATGACTCTTTTATTTGCGCTTTCATTGATGTATCTATTTGGTGTAGATGCAAATTTAATGAGCTTGGGTGCCATAGATTTTGGAATTATAATTGACGGATCAGTAATTATCGTTGAATATATAGCATTTCAAATTACTTCAAATAGAAAAGAATTATTAAAACTAAAACCTATTGAAAAACAACAAGCCATTGATGAAATAACACAAAAAAGTTCATCAAAAATGATGAATTCTGCAGTTTTTGGGCAACTGATTATTTTAATCGTATTTATACCGATACTTTCTTTAACAGGAGTTGAAGGTAAAATGTTTAAACCCATGGCTTTAACTTTTAGTTTTGCCCTAATTGGTGCAATGATTTTTGGATTGACTTATGTACCGGTAATGTCATCTATATTTTTAAAGCCAACAAAAATATCACCAAAAAACATATCCGTTAGATTGATGAAATTTTTAAGTGAAGCATATGAACCAACTATTAGATGGGCCTTAAAAAGTAAAAGTTTGGTATTAGGTTTAGCTTCTTCATTACTAATATTTTCAATTTATCTTTTTACCACTATGGGAGGTGAATTTGTTCCAACTCTGGATGAAGGGGATTTTGTAATTCAACCTATATTAAAAACTGGTACATCTTTGAGTAAAACCATTGAAACTACAACTAAAATAGAGAAAATTCTATTAAAAAATTTCCCCGAAGTGGATCAGGTAGTAAGTAGAATAGGGGCAGCGGAAATTCCAACAGACCCAATGTCTATGGAGGAAAGTGATGTAATAATCAAACTAAAACCTAAAAGTGAATGGGTTTCGGCTAAAACTAAAGATGAACTTGCCGATAAGTTTAAGGAAGCATTAAAAATTATTCCAGGAATGGAAGTAGAATTTACACAACCTATAGAAATGCGTTTTAATGAATTAATAACTGGTGTTAAAGCAGATATCGCAATCAAAATATTTGGTGAAGACCTTGAAATTTTAAGTAAAAAAGGAAATGAAATTAAAAACTTAATTAAAAATGTAGAAGGAGCATCAGATATTTCAGTAGAAAAAATAGTAGGATTGCCACAAATGAGTATTGTTTATGACCGAAGAAAAGTAGCGCGATACGGTTTGGATATTGAAGAGATAAACAATATGATTTCCATGGGTTTTTCTGGAGCTGTGGTTGGAAACGTGTTTGAAGGTGAAAAACGTTTTGAGTTGGTAATTAGACTCGACAAACTAAGTAGATCTGGTATTTCTAGTATTGAAAACCTTTATATAGATACGCCATATGGTGGGAAAATACCATTAAATGAATTGGCAGCTATTAATTATAGCAAAGGCCCTGCTAAAATATCAAGAGACGATACAAAGCGAAGAATTGTGGTAGGTATCAATGTAAGAAACCGGGATTTAAAATCGGTTGTTGAAGACATACAAGAACTAATCGATGAAAATATTAAAATTCCTGTAGGGTATTCAATTACCTATGGTGGTCAGTTTGAAAATTTACAAAGGGCCAAAGCCCGATTAAAGATCGCCGTACCAATTGCCTTGGCATTGATTTTTTTACTTCTATATTTTGCTTTTAATTCCGCTAGTGAAGCCTTAATGATCTATTCGGCAATACCTCTCTCTGCGGTTGGTGGTGTATTATTATTATGGATAAGAGATTTGCCATTTAGTATCTCAGCGGGTGTAGGTTTTATAGCATTATTTGGTATTGCCGTTTTAAACGGAATCGTTTTGATAGAACATTTTAAAGAATTAAAACAAGAAGGGATGGATGACATAAATGAAAGAATAATTAAAGGAACTAAAGAGCGACTCAGACCAGTAATCTTAACAGCAGCAGCGGCAGCACTAGGTTTTTTACCTATGGCAATTTCAACAAATGCTGGGGCGGAAGTTCAAAGACCATTGGCAACTGTTGTAATTGGTGGTTTGGTATCATCAACTTTGTTAACCATGCTGGTGTTACCTGTTTTATATTCAATTTTTGATAAAAAAAGAGCAACAGGAAAAAGAAAGAGGCTCCATATAAAAATAATAGGAACCTTTTTAATACTATTGGGTTTGACGATTCCGACCAATGCACAAGAATTAAATTCTTTAAGTTTAGATGAAGTCTACAATCTAGCTTTAGAAAATAATTCGAACTTAAAAGTCTCATCTTTAAAGGTTACTAAGGCAGAAACTCTTATTGGAAACGCATTTAGCTTTGATAAAACTGAAATTTATTACAGTTATGATGAAAATAATATAGCTATTAACAATCAGCCATTGAAAGTATTTGGTATAAGACAAGACTTTTTATTTCCTACCATTTATTTTGCAGAAAAAAAAGTTAACAAAGCCTCATATAATGTGAAATCAAGTTCATTTGAGATCAAAAGAAAAATGTTAAAACGAGAGGTTACTACAGCGTATTATCAATTGCAATATGAATTTGAAAAGGAATATGTGTATAGAAAGTTAGATAGTTTTTACATCACTTTTTCACATGCGGCGAAAAGAAGATTTGAAACTGGTGAAACAAATTATTTAGAGAAAATCACATCACGAGCCAAACAAAAACAAATGCAAACAAATTATAGACAATCCAAAGAAGATGTTGGTTTGGCCTATGTTAACTTGAAAAAACTAATTCAAAGTGATAATGCATTTACTGTTAAACCAGAAAAAATAAAGAAACTTGATGTACAAATACTTTCTTTAGAAGAAAATATAGGAATCACATATTTTGAAAATATGAAATCGTTATTCCTTGCAAAAAGAAGTTTTGAAAAACAACAATTATTACCCGATTTAAGCTTTAATTATTTTCAGGGTTCTAATACTGATTTAAATTTCAACCTTACAGGTTATCAGTTTGGCCTAAAAATACCATTATTATTTAGTGGAAATTCATCAAGAATCAAAGCATCAAAAATAGCAATGAAAATTATAGAAGAAGAATCAAAAAGTTATAAAATCAATCTAAATGCCAAGCAAAATTTATTGTTATCCGCATTGAGAAAATATAATGAGGCGCTTATTTACTATGATGAAGAAGGCAAAACCCTATCTGAAGAGATATTCAAAACAGCAAAATTTAGTTATGAAAGTGGTGAAATTGACTTTTTTCAGTATATCCAAAGTTTAGAAAATGCATTTGGAATACAGCTAATTTATTTAGACAATTTAAACCTGTATAATAAAACCGTAATTAAAATTAATTATTTAACCTTATAAAAATTTGACAATGAATTACTATATAAAATACATCTTAGTTTTTTTTCTCTGCATTATTTCTTTTAGTTGTGGAAAGGTAGAGAATAAATCAAAAGTTTCCGTTGAAACAAATACAAATACCGCGAAATATAACGAATTGATAACTGTTTCAACCGAACAATTTCAAAGTGAAAAGATGCAATTAATAAAAATGCAAGAACATTCTTTTCCTTCCTTGATAAGAACCACAGGAATGATAGATGTACCTCCAAGTAGCAAGGCAGTGATAAGTGCTTATATAGGGGGGTATATAAAAAAAACACTTCTCTTAATTGGTGATAAAGTTAAAAAAGGCCAACCTTTGGTAACTATTGAAAATTTAGAATTCATTCAAATGCAACAAGATTTTTTAGAAATTTCTGAGCAATTAATTTATTTGAAATCTGAATATGATCGTCAAAAAGTATTGTTTAACGAAAAAATAGCTTCAAAAAAGAGTTATTTAAAGGCCGAAAGTGAATATAAAAAAATACATGCGCAATACAATGGCTTGCATAAAAAATTAAAATTATTAAATATTGATCCAAACTTAGTAGGTAAGGGTGAATTTACTTCATTATCAACAATTTACGCACCAATAAGTGGTAGTATCACGGATGTAAGCATAAGTACAGGTTCCTATATTTCACCAGCAGATCAAATAATGAAAATTGTAAATACAGAACACATTCATATTGAATTGAGAGTCTTTGAAAAAGATGTATTAAAAATAAAAAAAGGACAAAAAGTAATTTTTAGGTTACCCGAATCTTCTATTGAAAATTTCATGGGCACAATTCATTTAATTGGTAAATCAATAAATGAAAACAGAACTATCAAAGTACATGCACATATGGATGAAAATGTTGCACAAAATTTTATAGTAGGGATGTTCGTTGAATCTGACATTGTGATTAAGGATAAATTGGCCGAAGCCTTACCGGAAAAAGCTATTGTAGATGTAAATAATGAAAAATTTGTACTAATCTTAAAATCAAAAGATAAAGATAATTACATCTTTACCAAGAGAAAAATTGAAATTGGGGCAACGTATAATGGGTATACTGAGCTAATAGAAAGCAATTTAATAAAAGAGAATCAAATGTTTTTATCTGGCGATTTTAATTTAATTGCCGAAGAATAATTTTAATTTTTTTATATGAAAATTAAAAAAT
>CAYPHN010000288.1:0-4573 GCA_964410265.1 uncultured Flavobacteriaceae bacterium
TAGTTACATCGCTATTGGTTACCAATAAGTCTGCTGTTGTTGTTCCGGCATAATCCCCTCCATCAACCAAAGCAAGCCAAGTTGTACCTCCGTCCTGACTCTCTTCCCATTGAAAAACATCTGCTACGGCAACTACACTAAATGTAGATACTCCAACTATCAAATTCTGATCTGTAGGTTCTGTAGTTATTGTTGCGGCTGCTCCTGCTTCCTGGAAATCTGGAATTGTGTTTCCATCTAAATCATTTGGTGGCGTATAACCATCCGTTCCACTTGTTACTAGTCCGTTTGCATCAACTGTTATCGGTGCGCTTCCCAACATACCATCACCATCACCATCAGTAAAGCCAGCTTCTGCTACATCAAAACAACCATCTGCATCAGCATCTAATTGAATTCTATCGGGTGTACCATCTCCATCGGTATCTCTATCAGGTGTGCCATTATCTTCTACAGTATCTAAAATACCATCATTGTCATCATCAACATCAAATAAATCGAAAATTCCATCGAGATCAAAATCATTCGGAGTTATATAAGTAACTTCAACTGATGTTGTTGTTGGATCACAGGCATAAGCTATATTATTTACTATTACTCTATATCTATAAAGTAATTTAGTTACATCGCTATTGGTTACCAATAAGTCTGCTGTTGTTGTTCCGGCATAATCTCCTCCATCAACCAAGGCAACCCAACTTACACCAGCATCCTGACTTTCTTCCCATTGAAAAGTATCAGCAGTTGCCACAACACTAAATGTGGAAACTCCAACTATCAAGTCCTGATCTGTTGGTTCTGTAGTTATAGTGGCTGCCGCTCCTGCTTCCTGGAAATCGAAAGTTCCATTCGCATCTAGATCATTAGGTATTGTAAAACCATTTCCTCCTATAGGGCCTAAGGCATCATCAGTAATCAAACCATTGGCATCTACCACTACCGGTGAAGTGCCTAAAATACCATCGCCATCGCCATCTATGTATCCGGCTTCTGTAACATCCAAACAAGTATCTCCGTCAGCATCTAATTCTAACATATCATCTATACCATTGCTATTGCTATCACCAACTTCGTCGGTATTTAAAATACCATCGTTATCAGCATCTAAATCTGAGGTATCTCCTACACCATCACCATCTGTATCTAATTCAATAGAAAGTGGGTAATCTTCAACTTCACCATTATTTACAATACCTCCAGGTTGGTTAGAAGCCAGTGGATCTGTAGTAATTCTAAATCTTGCAAAAGTAAGTGATGAGGCGCTTATACCATTTGCCACAATATTTGACCAGGTAAGTGTTGCAACACCAAACCCTCCGTTTGGTACAACAACAGATGCAAATTCATCAGCATCAAAAGTGCCAGATCCATCAAAATCAATCCAACCATATAAATCTCCAGTTCCTGAAGTGTTATTTGTAATGTCAACATCAACACTAAAAGTATCCGTTGAAGTTAAAACCCCACTTAAATCCGCTGCAGTAACTCCATCTTCATCGTTTTGATTATCTATATCATCTCCATCGGCATTGGCACTAGGAAAACCATCAGTTTCATCATCAAAAATTACACCTAAATATAAATCACCTTTTCCAATAACGTGTTGAGGCCCACCAGACACTATATCCGTACCATATGTGTTTGGTGCATCACCAAAATCATAAATTGCAGGTGGAATTACTGTCCAATCTCTACCCAATAAATTATTTAATGCGTTTACTGCACTTGCAGGTATATCACCAGGGTTTCCTTGTAAATTTAATATATAACCAAACGTTCCAGTATTGTAAGCATCTACATCATTTAAAACCTGACCTATGGAGGCCGTAGTTAATAAATTAGACGATAGGTTTATTAGGCTTAAAAGGTTGTTATTACTAAGATCTAACGTAGTTAACTGATTGGAAGATAAATTTAAAAAAGTTAAAGCAGTATTGTTTAAAACATTTACTGATGTTAATGCATTGACACTTGCATCTAATCTATCCAGACTTGTATTGGTCGATAAATCTAAAGATGAAAGACTATTAATTTGTAATTCAAGCCGTTCAACAAGTGTATTTGTTGAAAGGTCAATAGCACTTAATGAATTATTACTTAATGTGATATCGGTTAATAAAGTATTTGTACTAAGATCTATAGTCGTTAATAAATTATTCGGTAAATCTAATTTTAATAAATTATCAATATTTGCAATATCGACAGATGTGATATCTTTGGCAGAGGCAAAAAGCTCAGTTACAAAATCAAAATTATCGGAGCTGGTAATTGTTATAGTAATTATTCCATTTCCAACATTTGGACTAAAATCAAAGTTTGGATTATTACCTGAATCTGAGATATTAATTCCTCCAGGTCCAACTGCTTGCCAGGTTAATGCTGCTCCTCCGGAATTTTGAAAATTCATAGACCAAGTAGCACTATTGGATGTCGTTATTATTGTAATAGTTTCTTGCGCAAAAGCAAAAGAAATGCTTAGCATAAAAAACAAAGCCAATACACTTTGTTTTAATGATATGCCAATTGCTTTTTTATGGTTTGAAGTAAAGTAATCTTTTTTCATATGATTATTTTTTAAACATGAATATTAAACGAAATTTTCATGTTCTTATTATTTTGTTCTTTTTGTTTATTTATGTATTTATATTAACACACACTCTGTTAAAATAACAGAGTGTGTGTTAACTATTTAGTTATATTAAATAACTTTTATTTTTATAAATTTTATTTCTGTACTTCAATGATTTTTCCACATAATAAACCACTTAGACAAATATATAAAAATTTGCTACATATTAGTTTTAAGACTCTGTTTTTTCTTAAAGAAATGTTAACAGGGTTTTAAACATTAATTTTGTGTTTCAGGCACTAGTTCAAAACCGCTCTCATTGGCAATTTTAAACTCTGTTCTACGATTTAACTGATGTGCTTCTCTACTGCATTTTACACCTTTGGCACATTTATTTACCAACTGTGTTTCACCATAACCGTGATAGGTAATTCTACTTGCATCAACACCTTTTGAAACGATATATTCTACTGTAGATTTCGCTCTTCTTTCCGATAATATTTGATTGTAATTTGCATCACCTCTAGAATCGGTATGCGAACCTGCTTCAATCAATAAATTAGGATATTCATTCATTACCTGTACTACTTTATCCAATTCTTTTGCTGCGTCTGGACGGATATTAAATTTATCAAAATCAAAATATATTGTATTGATGTTTACTTTGTTAGACACAAATTGATCTGGTAAATTTAAATTTACTTGTAATGCTGGAGTGTCGGTATCATTTACTGTATTTACGGTTCTTTCATCATTTAAATATCCTTTAAGCAAACCTACTACCACATAGGTAGAATCGCAAATGGCATTATTTAAGGTATAAGTAGCATCGGATTGGCTTGCCATAGTACTTTCAATAACTTCTCCTAAATTGTTTCTTAACTCGACAGTAGCACCGGGTAAAATTTCACCAGATGATTCTGATTTAACAACACCAGTAATTGCTTGGGTACAATGAATGTACAAGCCAGGCAAGGCTAAAAATGAATAAATATCGTCATCGCCTTTTCCTTCTGTTCTATTGGATGAGAAAAAACCTCGGTCTTTTATATCATCTATAATAAACGCAAAATCATCACCTATGCTATTGATAGGCGCTTCTACATTTAAAGGGTAGGATACAGTATTTTCATAAATCTGACTAGCAAAAATATCTAATTTCCCAAGTCCACCATGACCATCAGAAGAAAAGTAAAGTATATTGTCTTTACCTATGTAAGGGAACATTTCTTTTTCCGCCGAGTTGATTCTACCTCCAAGATTTTTTGGCTCTCCAAAAGATCCATCTTCATTAATATCAACTACATAAATGTCTGTTTTACCATAACCTCCTGGCATATCAGAAACATAATACAATTTGGTGTCATCATGATTTAAAGCTGGATGACCCACAGAATATTCTAAGTGATTAAAGGGTAATTTTTCTTTTAAGGTCCATTTACCTTCTACATCTAATGAGGCTTTAAAGAGTTGTAAATTATTTATACCTGAAGAATCTGTTAAATATTTTTTATGATAAAAATTGTTGGCAGTAAAATAAACAGTTTTTAAATCTTTTGAAATTGCCACACCTGCCTCATGGTATTTTGTATTTACATCACCAGGCATTCTTTTTTTATCAATTACCTGTCTGTCATCGGTAATAATACCGGTGTATAAATCTAAAAATTGCTGCCCGTTTTCTTTCCATGTTTTCTTTACAACCATGGTATTATCTGTTGGAGCGGCAAATATTATTCTATCCTTACCTAAAAAAGCAGTTCCAAAATCTGATTCTTCAGTATTTATATCTAAATTCTTTATGGTGTACTCACCTGGAGTTGTTTGCGCTGTTATAAATGCTACGCTAAACATTAAGAGAATTAAAGTAAGTGTTTTTTTCATATCGGGGAATTTTTAGGTAAATATATTTAATTTTAAGTAATTAGAAAAATCTCGGTGATTTTAAGTTCTTTTTTGAAAAATCAATATCGTATAGTAACATGATCTCATGAGAGCCTCCGG
>CAYPHN010000289.1:0-4563 GCA_964410265.1 uncultured Flavobacteriaceae bacterium
TACTCATCTCTTTTTACAAAGATAATAAAATCATCCGTTAATTAGAATAGAGCCTTAAATGTTTAATTTTTAGTCAACCTATTTCAGGAAAGTACATTATCGAAAATTGCATATTTAATACAGGTGATGATGGAATAGCCATCAAGGCAGGTAGAGACCAGGATGGTTGGCGTGTTGGTCAGGCAACGGAAAATGTAATTATTCGAAATTGCGATATTCGATCACTTAGTAACGGATTATGTATTGGAAGTGAAATGTCAGGTGGTGTTAGAAATGTTTTTATGGAAAACTGTAAGATTGGTTCTGTAGCATCCGCCATCTATTTTAAATCAAATTTAGATCGCGGTGGAATTATTGAAAATATACATATTAGAAATATTCAGGTCGATACTGCCAGAGGAGCATTTGTCCGTTTTGAAACGAATTATAAAGGTCATAGAGGAAACCATTTCCCTCCTGTATTTCAAAATTTTACTCTAGATAATATTTCTTGTAAAGAGGCAAATGTAGGAATTTATGCTGTTGGTCATAAAGATGCACTTTTAAAGAATATTCATCTTAAAGATATTACTATTAACAATGTAATTACGCCTTACTACATCAATCATTTTAAAAATTTCTCTATGATTGATGTAAAAATGAATGAAATGGTTTTACCCGAACATCCACCAATAAATATGGAAAAACCAAAATCCTTGAATATGGGTTGGTAAAGACATATTCTCTGGGTCTTTGTTATATACTCAATACACTTAGCTTTTCGGGTTTTTCACTCTTTCTTTTTGCCTGTAACCTCGTTAAATTTTTAAACCGTAACTATTGCTATGCTTGAAAAATTTGTCTTGTTACAAACAAAAATAAATTCGTCATAATTCCCGAAAAGCTAAATCCATCGAGTATATTCACCAAATGATCTGAAGTCAACCGGTGAGTAGTGTTTGAAGACTCATCTGATCACTCCTTTCACAGTGGTTTTTAGTCATCTGATGAATAGTTCAACATGTAGATATCTGATAACAATCTTTTATTTACAAAGTAGCTTGAAGTCAATCCGTAAAATTATGTTACTTATGAAATAATACCGATGCAGGAATAACTTCCTTAATATTACCCAGTCCTTTCCAACTTATTGTATTTCCATAACCTCCACCCATTTGAAAATATTTTTCTAATTTTAGATAGATATCACCATACAATTTAGTAATTTTATAAACAACATCTTTAAAACTTTACGCCTCTAACACCAAATAGTATATGCGACTTTTAGATAAATTCAATGGAAGTAAATTAAATTCTGATTTATCATGGCATCATGAACCGTCAAATTGGGAGTTAAAAAACAATCAATTACAACTATTTTCAGATGCTAAAACTGATTTTTGGCAAAAAACTCATTATGGGCTCCAAGCAGATAATGGGCATTTTTTATATGCAAAAATTACAGGTGATTTTGTTATAGAAACAGAAGTGGAATATGATTTTAAACATCAATATGATCAAGCAGGATTGATGGTGTACATTACCGATCAATGTTGGGTTAAGACCTCTGTTGAGTTTGAGCTGAACGCGCCAAATAAATTAGGAGTTGTAGTCACTAATAATGGTTTTTCAGACTGGTCCACACAAGATGTAGATGATTCATTTACCCATCTCAAATTACGAATTATTAGAAAAAATTCTGACTATAAAGTGGAATACTACAATACACAAACCCAAAATTGGGCACAGTTAAGATTATTTCGCCTCTTTGACACTCCCATTGTGCAAGTTGGTGTGTATGCTTGCAGTCCGAAGCAAAATGGGTTTTTAACAAAATTTCACTATTTACAAATTGATTGTATGAATGAATAAGTTATATTTTTTCTAACTACAAATCGTTAAAAATTCTAAATGGAATTCAACTAATAAAAATATACGCACTGTCATATTCATGGAGGGTATTACAGCAATGGCACTAGGTGATTTAAAGTCACTCGATGAATGGATTTTTTTACTAATTTCATGACTATATCAATATCAATTTTTTTATGAAATAATACGTTTGTCGGAATTTACTGCTTTTTAATTCCTGGTCCTTTTCAGGAAATTTTTAATCCATTTCTTCCTCCTTCTTGAAAATATTTCATCTTAATAGCATCCATCGAGAACTTAATGTACCGAGTAAAGGGTTTACATAATCGACCAATTCTTTATTCTTGCCAAGTAGTTCATAATTAAACAAAAAAAGATCAAAAATTATTACTAGAATAGATAATTTTATTTTCATTCTAATTTTAATATTAATTTTTTTGGTTATGTTTCGGAATGTTGTGGAAAACAGAGTTTTGATAGTAAAATATATTTTATATTACAACTTTTTACTAAATATTACACTATGAAATCGCATATATTGCTGGATTTGAGCAGAATATAAATTCCACATTATTTAAGAACACAACCATTTTTTTTAATTTTTAGATTCGTTAACTATTAACTTTTGGTACCTACCCATCCAATACGGAAGTAACCAATAAACAGGATCTCTTTCTTGGGCTGGATTACCACTTATTGCATGATAGGGGTTTCTATCCCAACGAATTGTACGGTATTCACTCGGCGGACGTAATTCAACTTGAAGTACCTCTAAAATTGGCGATCTAACCACTTGTAAATCTTCTCTTTTCCCATTGTCGAATTTCCAATCTACCAAATCGAGTGGAGCATCTTTAAGAAAAAATATAGAATTATCTAATTCATCGTTTCCTCCGTTTAAAAGATTATATGTAAAGTTAACAAAAGGACTTTTCGTTACTTTGTTTTTTTTAAACCATTGGTTCATATGGCTTTGATATTCTTTTTTAATTTTAGGATCATCTTCATAGCTTAACAATGGTGGGTAAACGAACAAGGCCATATAAATATCAAAATAGGTTTTCCAGGCCGGATTCGTATGGTGAAACTTTTTTATGTTTTCTAAATATCCGTGCTCTTTAATTAATTTTAAATATTCTTTTTGGTATTTTTCGTCCTTAGTAATTTGATAGGTGAATTTTAAAAATGAAAGTAATTCCATAGAATTTAATGCTCTTTCAGGAGCCCATTCAGGGTCGCTATTTAACATTTTAGGTGACCACACTCCCCATTTGGTATGTGTTCCGTCTACACCTGTTAAATTAAAATCATTTCTAATCAAATGATCCATTATTTTACTGAAATGTAACGCTACCCGTTTTTTCTCCTGTTCGTCTGCAGCGAAATTATAATAGCAATAATATCCAAATAAATGACCACAAAGTTCGTCACTACTGGTATCTCCTTTCCATTTCCATTTGCCATCTTTTGATACATGCCAACGTTTTTCTACTGATTTGCGTCTCGGATCTCTAATAATTTCTTCGGCCAGTTGTTGTGGACTGTAAGTGCGGTCCATATCGTGGCTCCTTTTCCAGGAAACAGGAATTATTGTTCTGGCAAAAAAACCATCCATTTCTGTTACCTCACGTAAATATTGCAAAAAATCAAAGGCTTTTTTGGCTCTTTCTTTTGCAATAGGGTCTTTGGTTGTGGCATATCTAAAAGATTCCATTGCGAGATACATTGCGGTATATTCGCCATCATTATCATCATCATCGGGTTCAATAGAGGTAGTGTCTCCCGGTATTGTCAACTTAAATCTGCCAACAATCCATGGTTCTCGTACGTGTCGTGGAACGAGTTTTTTATAAAAAAAATCTGCCTTTTCCGATAAGGTCATATTTATTTTTTTGATCGCACTTACACCTTTGGCAGTTGCAATCCATGCATTTCCATCCACATCGAAGGCAATATCTCTAACGCGATTAGAAAGTAACCAACGTTTACTTAACCGAACTGAATAATCTTCTTCACCCGGAGTAAATCGGGTAATTCCATATTCTGTTCCCACCCAGATAACGCCGTTTGGTGCTTTTTTAACTACGTTGATATTGGCATTAGTAATTCCATCTTTGAGTAATTTTTCTCCAATTTTATGGTTTTCGTCTCTTATGGAGATTCCACCCATACTTGCAACCCATAATTTACCTTGATCTGTATAATCCATTCCTTTTACATAGGCACTGATCAGTTCATCATTTTCTCTAATAACATAAGATTTTTCATCAGAGCTATGATATAAACCCACATCAGTTGCTATCCAAAGCCCTCCATGACTATCAGATATTGCAGCTCTTATACTTCTTGCTGTTGTATAGTTTTTCTTAATCCAATTATTATTTTTCTGCAACCAAATACCATAAGGCCCTAAAGCATAAACACCTTCTTTGGCAATGACTATTTTTGCAATAGGCGGTTTTAAACCTTTTACTTTTTTTAGTTTACCCGAAGTGTTTGTATAAATACCATTCCAGGTGGCGATCCATATACTACCATCAATATCTAATTTTACATCATATGCAGGCCCCAGATCATCACCTAAGATCATAAGTTGCCAATTTCTAGAATGGGTTTTTTTTTGGTATACGCCATGTTTTGTAGCTATCCAAATATTATTTTTATTTCTCATTGAAAAACCACCGTCTTTGACGGTGGTCATGTTTTAAAGGC
>CAYPHN010000290.1:0-4556 GCA_964410265.1 uncultured Flavobacteriaceae bacterium
CATTACCCATTGATTATTTAAAATTTTCTTCATTATAAATTGGCATTAAATTATTCTTCATAAATATACATAATATTGACTTATTGAAAAATAAAGTTATTCACACTTAATTTCCTTTTTTGCTTGGTTACATCTTCGAAACCGTATTTCCTTTAGCTCATAATTATAAACATAACAATATGATTAAGAGTAAAGTAAAATCAATAATTGATACAAAAATATGGTTGTTGGATTTGTCTATTGCAGGAACTACGAATAAAGAAAAGTTAGAAGAATATGCCTTTAAAAAGGAACACTTGGAATCCTTGAAAGAGAGAAATTGGAAACCTGGAAATCTAGATCATTTAATAAACGAGTAAAAAAACGAGAAATAGAAGAGTGCATATTTATCGTATGCACTCTTTTTTCCACCTTTCCGAGAAAGGTCTTGGTTACATCATAGATAACGTCTTTCCTTTAGTTTATAGAAATATTAATTTAAAACAACATTATGAATTTACAAGAAACAAAGGAACAATTAGTAGCAAAAAAAGGTAAAGCAGAAGAGTTAAGATTTGAACTTGAAACAAAACAGGGTGAAGAATTACAATCCTTCATTAAGACAGCATTAAAAGGTATTTTAGAAGAAGATACAATTACAGGTAGAGAAGAATATTTTCAATTGAATCGTAAGAGAGAGGATTTGAAACACGAGAAGGAAATTTTAAGTTTGAACTTTATGAGAACTTATGAGAAAGATGAAGTTGGATCGAAAAGTATTAGATTAAATTACTACACAACATGGTGTGAAGAAAGTTTTGAACAAGATAGACTAATTACATTGGGATTAGTGGCTGCGGAGTTGAAGAAAAAGAATATTTTTCAAATAGACTATGACGAGCTCTTTTAATTTTTTATGCAACGAACGCTAAACCCATGATCTTTATGGTAGCTCGTGGAAATACACTATATTGTTATTACGGTACAGGTCAAAGGTATAAGCTTCATTATCATCAGCTTCTGTAGAGGTCCAAAATATGGTATCATCACCTAAGGCATGTGATTCTCCATCATTATGATCACGATGACCAGCAAATAATATTGAAAATTCTACTTGTATTTGTACCCGAGCCTTGCCCTATAGCTTCCAATTCCATTTATTAAAATTTCGAACTTCTCTTTGGTTGGTATGTGCCAACCTTTTGGACAAAGGCTTTGAGTTCCTTCAGTAGAAACGTACTGCATTACTTCGTTCCATTGGTATAGGCTACCATATATTAAACAGTTATTTTTATCGTTCGTATAACAAAATTTTTCAGTAATATTATTATTCAATTGGTTATCATTTATACTGTTACGAACAAGCATTTCTCCAATATTTAAGTTTTCTTGAAACCACCATTGTTCGCCAATTTTAACAGTGCTATAATTTTTACCATTATATGTCACAAAACTTGAATCTGAAGCAATATTCATTAAATTTTTATGATTTTCATTAGTGAGTTCTTGATGCTCATTAAAGGAGTCGATATTTTCACTTTTACAGCCAAAAAACAGTGATATTAAGCCAATTGTTATAATCGAAATTTTTTTCATAATGTAGCTTTGTTTTCTTACGAATGTAATGATAGATTGCCTTAGTCAACATATACTCAACACACATAGCTTTTCGGTTTTTTCACCCTTTCTTTTCCCTTTACTCACTATTTTTATTTTTTTAAATTGGTGTTTATGATGTGCTTCGCAGTTCCCTGTGTTAAAATTTTAAACCGTAGCTACGGCTATGCTTGATCCCGAAGCTTTGGGATTGCCTTGATAAAGAAAAAAATAAATTAGTCAAAATTCCCTAAAACCTAAATGTGTTGAGTATAGTGTTATCTTGTATTCTCAAGGAAGGTGAACACAATTAACATTACACGGTAACATTAATTTATAAAGATAGTCAATATAGTTACAAGGCCCTTAATTTTTATAGCGCCTACATATCAACTTTGTTTTTTTGTGTAACTATAACTATATATAACATTAAACACGCTTTAGCTTTTTAATCGCTAAACGAGTAAGAATTAATATATTTGTGTGTTAGATAGTTATTTTATAGTCTCTTGCAGCCACTTCCCAAGAAGTAGTAATATTTCCATCAACAACGGTAAGTACACTTTTGTATCTGGCAACTGTAGGGCAAATATGTATTGGAATTGCATACGCTTTATCGCCAATATTAAAAGTATGTTCATCGATGGTTTCAACAACCAAGTGCTCTTCACTCTGACCTATTTGACTGAAATTATTTATATTTAAAAATTTGACTCTAGGTAAGGGTTTCTCAGCGGCAACTGATTTATGACCAAGATCAAAACAAATTAAATTAGCTTTTGGTTTGCTGGTGACTCTAGTTAATAAAACAGCAGCTGGTAAAAATTTAAGGTCTTTGTAATTTTTACTATATCCTTCATCCCATAATATTGTTGTTCCCGGACTGGTTTCAATACGCTTAGTTTTTGCATGTATAGGAAAAGTAATGCTACCACCGGCAATAATGGTTTTAACTTTAATTTTTGATTTTTTTAAGTCATTTTTTAGTTTTAATACCGGTTCAAAATCTTTATTGCAAACTTTTATACGATCTTTAAAATTGGAATTGTGAATGTGACCATCATAAACATGAAACCCTTTAGCAACTATGTTTATGTCATTATGTAGGGATTGAAATAATTCAAAGGCTTTTTTATCGGGTACAATTCCTGTTCTGTTCATTCCATTATTAATATCCATCCAAAGAGAAACTTGTATTTGGATTGATTGGGCAATTTCAGAAAAGGTTTTAAGAGTTTTATGATTATCAACTATGGTAGAAAATAATGTATCGGGATACATTTTTATCAACATAAAAAACCTGTTCACATTAATTGCTACAGGTTGCATGGCTAAAAGAACATCTTTAGCTCCACATTGACCAAGTAATTCTGCTTCAGCAATTGTAGCACATTTGAATTTATAAATACCTTGATCTAGCTGTAAGTTAATTATTTCTGCAATTTTATGAGTTTTGATATGAGGTCTAAGATTTGTTGTACCCCCAGCTATTTCAATCATCAATTGAATATTCTTTTTTATCCTTTCAGGGTAAACTAGTAATGATGGAGAAATTACTCCTTGAGTTTTATTCAATTGATACCATTTACTCATTTTAATTTATTAAGCATTAATACAATTCGAACATGGCTTCAATTTCAACCGGGATGCCATCTGGTAACATCATTCCAACAGCGCTTCTAACACCAATTCCGTTTTTCCTACCAAATACATCGACCATAAGTTCACTAAAACCGTTTATCACTAACGGTTGTTTTATAAAATTTGGTGTACAATTAACCATTCCAAAAACTTTTACTATCCTCTTAATCTGGTCAATATCACCAAAATGAGTTTGTATGGTGGATAACATGGTCAAACCAACTTGATGTGCCGCTAATTTTCCTTCTTCAAGGTTTAAGTTATCTCCAACACGACCTTGTATAAAAGTTCCGTCATTATTTACTGGTGCTTGTCCCGAAATGTATAAAAATTTATCAACTACTAAAATTGGTCTGTAAACGCCTGCAGGTTGGGGTGCTGGTGGAAAAACAAGGCCTAATTCTTTTATTCTCTCTGATGGTAAATTATTCATTTTCTTTTTTTTAAAATTAGATAAAGATATTCAAAATTAAAATTCCACTCTACCCAGTTGCAGCATTAATAATTTTTACAGCATTCATTATTAGAATTTTTATTGGTAGACACCCTATAACTATAGAAATATTCAAATTTTACTGTTGATAAATAAAAAAGTAACAGATTTTTCAATTCCGATGGTATGTAATACCAGATCTTGGTTTGAATTTGTATTTGATATTAAAAGTGGAAAGTTCATATAGAATTTATTCCGGTAGCGAATGCCAACTGAAATAAATCCTTAAATAGAAAATTGGCTATAGATAAAATTCTCCATCAGTTGTTATTAGCCAAACTTTTACCGGTATCAGGTGCTGAAACATAATCCTTTTTCTTTTTAGAATTTACTATAGGTTTGTCAATATTATATTGAATAGGTACCAAATGCATATCGATCAATACTGTTTTGTATGTATTTCTGGATTTGTATTTAACACGTACCACATTGTAGTTCATTTTCGACTTCATATCACGACTTAACTCTAAGGCCTTCCATTTTTTTAAGGTTTTTACTTCAATGATATCCACAGCATATAATTCCATTTTATCAATGACATCTTTAACTTTTCTATTTGAAATTTTTTCGCTCTGCGCCACAATTGTGAAGGGTAATAAAATACCAAAAAATAGTATAATTTGTAGCTTTATCATATTAAGGGGGATTATGATTAAGGCTTATAAAGATAAGTAAAATATATCAATACCCTCAGTTTTAAAGAACTTACTTAGGGCTTATAATTGGTTTTTAGTTCTATATTATTAAAATTCAATACATTATAATTGTTAATTTTCATTTACCTTTAAGCCAGCTTATATCTTTATAATTTCGTACAATGAAAAAAATATTTCTAGTTACCGTTTTA
>CAYPHN010000291.1:0-4513 GCA_964410265.1 uncultured Flavobacteriaceae bacterium
AATTAAGTGTGTAAAGTGTAAAACTTAATCTGACTTTCTCAGCAAACCCTAAGTAATGATCAAGTTGAAAGTTTAATGAAAACAGCCATTCCTTTGAGAAAAAGTGAAGACTCTTTAATTGAAAAGTATTATAAAAAACTTAAAAAATCTACAAGTCCAAAAGTTGCTGCTCAATTTTACCAAATAGAGCATTATATTTCTGACGGAATGCGATTTGCGATATTAAATAACATAGAATTTATACAAGATAAAAAATAACACAATTAATTTACTACTATAAATGCCATAATTAGTATATACTTGTTATGGCATTTATTTTTCCTTATAAAACCACCTGCTTTGCAGGTGGTCATGTTCTGACGGCTTTGCCTATCTTTGTTTTATGGGTAAATATAAGAAACTTAGTCATGTAATTTATAAATGTGAATATCATATAGTATGGGTTCCGAAGTATAGGCTACGAATATTAAAAGGAGAAATAAAAACATTGTTGGATCGAGATATTCGATTACTATGTGAATGGAAACAATGTGAGGTTCAAGAATTAAATATTCAAGAAGATCACGTTCATTTACTTATTTCAGTTCCACCAAAAGTTTCTATATCAAAATTGATGGGTATTTTAAAAGGAAAACTAGCAATAAAATTATTCAAGAGTTATCCTAAACTCAAACAAAAGCCTTACTGGGGAAACCACTTTTGGGCAAGAGGTTATTTTGTGAGTACAGTTGGGTTGGATGAAGAAATGATAAGAAAATATGTAAGACATCAAGAGAAAGAAGAAAAAAACATCGAAGATAATCAACAGAAGTTTAATTTTTAAGACAGACCTTTTAAGCCCCTTTTAGGGGCAATCCAAAGCCACCTTCTAAGAAGGTGTGATTTTTACTGTGTAGATAAGTTGTACTCGTAATCCATACGCTGACTTAAAACGCGAAGAATGAAAATCCCGTTTGAAGTTATCAAGTAAAATATAGTGTGTGCTTTGTAAGTGAATCTTTTTAGGTCTTCAATAAATTCGGAAGCATCTCGTCCTAATTCAACATTCTCATCAAGCACTTGAAATACGCCGTGCATTCCTGAAAAATACTTTTGTGTCTTTAGAAGCCCAAATTTGTATATTCCAAACTCATACATCTCGGCTAAATCAATTTCGGCTTTTCGGGAGAGTTTATAAACGCCCATCAGCTTGCATTCGTTTTTCGACTTCCTTCATTATTTCTGGTAATGACTTATTGCCAATTCCACTTTCAAGTCCATCAATAAGCTTGCTTTTAAGTGTACGAAATTTAGCATTGCTAGCTTGATCTTGCCTAACTAGATTTCTCAAATATTCGCTATCGTTAGTATATTCACCAGCTTCAATCTGTGCTTTTATCCATTTATCTTGCTGTTCGGTAAAGGTTACCGTTTTACGTATTGTTGCCATAAAATATGTTTAAATAATCATACTATTGGTGTAATATAGTGAATATATTCGAAATGGCAACAATAATTAATGAGCATTTGCACAACCCATATCACACACATTCCCACTACACTCCTATCGTCGCTTTGGGCAAAGCGTATTCCATTTTATTTTTTTAAGAAAATTTAAAATAAAACTTTTTTCTAAAAAAAACCAGAAGTTAATTCCGCTTTTTTTCAAATCGAGGTACGAGATTCGCGAACACCTCTAAAACAATAATAACGAGGTGAGCAAAGCAAAGTAATCCACCGGTAGTCGGATAGGCATAACGAAATCCATTATAGTACAAATACAGTAATTTCCGTATAGTCCCGCATTAGCGGGACTATTTAACATAATATCAGATATAATGCCTTTAGGCTTATATCGGCAGATATTATGTTAAAGGAAATCGACTTTAGGAGATTCATGAACTCCATTAGAAAACAATAAGAATCGCGTGAACTAAATTACGGCCTATTAACTTTATAGTTTTATTTGAAAGCTATAATTACTCACCACTTTTCTATTTCATAAAGTTGTGTTTATGAATGCTATGTATTTCTATATCATACCATATATTCCACAAGCAACCTTCTAAATATCAATACTCTGTACTTAGGTTAATAAAATTTCAACTAATCAATTCTAAGAAGTTTTTCGTTAAACATTTGTAGCCATAATTCGTCATTATGTAAAGTTGCCGCTTGCATTTTGTAATTGTAAAAGAGTGGAAAACAAAAGGCAATAATAAAATATAATATCCCCTAACTGCACATAAAATATGACATTAAATTAACAAATGAACTCTAGTTTGGATATTCAAAATTATTTATTGTACTTTGGTCTGCTAAACAAAATTCGATGATGAATTTTAAAAATATAGCATTCAATATCTTCTTACTTTCAAGTTTATTATTGGCTTCTTGTAGTGACAATGATAGTATACCAGACAATGAGGAAGAAGATCTAATATTTAATACATTTTCTTTTTTGAGTAAGAATAATTCAAGCCTAAAAACTAATTACGGACTCTTTATTGAAGATCATAAAATTAAAGGAAGACTTCCTTACCAAGCTGATATTAAGAACCTAGTAGCTACTTTTACATATAATGGCTCGGAAGTGATAATCAATAATGAGTTGCAAGTAAGCGAAAAAAACTCAAATGATTATTCAAGTGTTTTAACGTATACAATAAATAGCTCAAAAGATATATCATCAGCAAATGAAGTTGATGTAACCTACTTTACAGGCTTGCCTATTATTTACATCAATACCGAAGAAAGTACCCCTATTGATTCTAAAGAAGAATATCGCGAAGGCAATGTTTACATTGATGGTGGTAGAAATTTTATTGATATGGCATCTTCCAAAATGCAGATAAGAGGAAGAGGCAATTCAACATGGTGGGTGGGTGATAAAAAACCATACCAGCTTAAATTTTCAGAAAAAACAGAATTCCTTGAAATGCCAAAAGATAAAAAGTGGATTTTTCTTGCTGAATTTTCTGATAAATCCTTAATAAGGAATAAAATTTCTTTTGAAATGGGGTATTTGAGTAAGCTAGACTGGACTCCCCAAAGTGCTTACGCCGAGGTTATTGTAAATGATGAATATGTGGGTACTTACCATATTTCACAAAAAGTAGAAGAGAGTGACAATAGAGTAGCCATAGGAGATACGGGTTATTTATTAGAAATTGATCAACTGGGTAGACTGGATCCTGATGATGTTTATTTTAGAACAAATAAATTCTTAATAAATATCAAAGAACCTAAATTAGAATATGATAGCAACGAATATAAATATGTCAAAGATTTACTGAATGAATTTGAGAATGTTTTGATGGGAGATGATTTCTCTAATCTAGAAATTGGTTATTCAAAATATATTGATGTAGATAGTTTTATTGACTGGTATTTGATCAATGAAATTACAAAGAATCAGGATTCAAGAGATTTTTCAAGTATTTATTTAAATTTAATTCAAGGCGAAAAAATAAAAATGGGTCCTATTTGGGATTTTGATCTTGCTTTCGGAAATGTAAATTATTCTGAAAGTGAATTTCCTGAAGGTTTCTGGGTTAAGCGCCACCACTGGTATGCAAGATTATTTGAAGACCCTATATTTAAAAATAAAGTAAAAGAACGGTTTAAGTATTTTAGAGATAATCAAAGCTTTATTATTGAAAAAATAGATTCCTTTGCAGAACAACTCCAATGGGCACAATATGAAAATGATAAAAAGTGGGATTTATTCGGAAGATATGTATGGCCAAACCCAGTATTTTTCGATTCGCATAATGAAGAAATTGAACACTTAAAACAATGGTATATAAAACGTATGAATTGGCTTGAAAGTAATTTTGAAAATCTATAATATACCTACAAGATTAATGTAGCCAAAAACTAAGCGATTATAATATGGATATACTATCTGAAAATTGCTTCCCAAAATATTGTTATGTAATTCTCGTTACGATTGCTCTTACAATATATTCATTTACCATAACGCCAATACACTCATAGGCTTGATATTGCTTAGATTGAGCAATTGGTTTTTTATAATGGCCAAAAATACAATATCAAGGGTGTACCTATTATAACAATAAGAAGCTCTAATGGCAAACCCATTCTCCAATAATCTGAAAATCGATATCTTCCAGGACCAAGTACTAGTGCATTGCATTGATGACCTATAGGTGTGAGAAAAGCACATGAAGCCCCAACGGCAACACTCATTAAGAATGGATCAATACTAACCCCTATTGATATTGCAATTTCAACTGCAATTGGTGCCATGATAAGAGCTGTTGCTGCATTATTGATTACATCTGAAAGAGTCATGGTAATAATCATGATTAAAGCCAAAATTGACCAAGACGGTAAATTAATGGTCATTCTTAACATAAAATCAGCTATTAATTCCGTACTGCCTGTTGTTTGAAGCGCATTACTTATAGGAATCATGGCTCCAAGTAATACAATGATTGGCCAATCTATTTGTTGGTAAAGTTCGCGAAGGGGCAGGATACCAGTAAAAATATACATCAAAACAGCTCCT
>CAYPHN010000292.1:0-4508 GCA_964410265.1 uncultured Flavobacteriaceae bacterium
TTTTATTTGATCAATATTTATTTTTAAACTTTGAGGTTTTGAATAATTGGATTTAAATTTATCAATTGCAATTTTTAATTCATCAACGTCAATGGGTTTTAACAAATAATCTATACTGTTTAATTTAAATGCTTTTAAGGCATATTCATCATAAGCCGTTGTAAATATTATGGCACTATTTATTTTTATTTGTTCGAATATTTCAAAAGATAAACCATCTGATAATTGGATATCTAGCATAATTAAATCAGGGTGTTCATTGTTAAAAAACCAATCGATGGATTCGCTTACAGAATGTAACATGGCCTGTACTTCAATTTGCATGTCGTCAAGTAATCTTTTTAAGCGTCTTGCAGCAGGTTTTTCATCTTCTATTATTATAACTTTCATTTAGATAGTGTTTATCTTTACATTATTATTAAATTAATTTACAGGGTATTACAGCTATTATTTCCAATGATCAACTTTGTCTTTTTCCATAAACTCTTTAATTTTTCTTTCTTCCCAATCCTTAGAAAATAGTAAATGTTTTCCAAAAACTCCATAGGCGTGAAATGCCAGCCCTATTCCCCAAAAAAATGCTGTAGATAACATTGGAAAATGAAATTCACCTAGTTCTAAATTTCTAAATATATTGAATATTATAAAAATATTCACTACCAAATACCAAAACAAATGCCAATAAAATCCTTTTATTTTTTCAACTCGTTTTTTTGCTTCTATATATCTATCTTGTTCTGAAATATTTTTCATCTTTTATAATTTTTTTAATTAATTTCAATTTATTTCCCGTATGGGGAAGTATGCTTACTCCCAATATTGTTTTTTATCTTCATCCATCAACTCTTGTATTTTTCTTTCTTCCCAATTGTTTCCAAACAAGGCGTTATACCCAAATACTTTAAGGCCTTGCACAACCAATCCAAACCCCCAACCAAGCATTGGAAACCAAAACCATTGTATGGTATTTGAAGTATATCTATACCAAATAAAAATTAAAAATGGCATTACTATTACATAGGAGACTAAACTTCCATAAAATTCTTTTAATTCTTTCACTTGTTTTCTTGCTCGAAAATATCTGGATTCTTCATTTATATTTGTTCTCATTTCTTTAATTTTTTGTGTTAATAAAGGTAATTTAACTATAAAATTTCCTTCTGAAATTATTACTTCAACATTTTTTTTAGTAATCAAACCATATCTTTCTATGATATTGTTTAGACCTACTTTTGTTCCTTTTTCAAGGATGGATTTTTTATTTAAATTATTTGTAATCACTAAAAAACCATCTTTTTCTAAAATATCAATACGCAATGGGTTTTCACTAGTAATTACATTGTGTTTTACAGCATTTTCTAATAACAACTGTAGAGATAATGGAACTATTTTATAACTTTCATGACTCGAATTATTAGGAATATTAAATATAACCGCATCTTCAAATCTCATTTTTAAGAGTTCCATATAGGTATGCGCAAATTTTAATTCTTCATCTAGAGAAATCAAGTCTTTATTTTTTTGCTCTAAAACATACCGATAAACCTTAGATAGTTTGGTAGTAAATTTTTCGGCCAATGCTGGATTTTCACCAATTAATGAAGTCAATACATTGAGGCTATTGAATAAAAAATGCGGATCTAGCTGACTTTTTAATACCTCGTATTTAGCTGTTTCAGTTTTTGCGACAACTTGCGACTCTACTACTTTTTTTTCACTCCATGCCTTATAAAAATAAAATAAATGAAAAAGTAAACTAACAATTATTGTAACGGTAATTCCAAAAAGGAAATAGCCTTTATAATTATTAAAAATTGTTGACGGGTCTCCGTCATTAATATAAACAATAACAAAATATCGAAGTACAATTAATCCCAAAATTGTTAAGAACATAGATCCGAAAAACCCTATTAGCAAGCGCTTTATATTATAATTTTCATTAGAAAATTTTTTGTTTATATAATCAAAAAATAAGATATTAATAAAGGCTAAAACAAAGGCATACAATTGAAATATGGCAAAGTTTAATAATAAAACTTGTAAAGGTTGGTTAAACCCACCCGAAAATATCCATTGGCCTAGTACAAAAACTACAGTTCCTGTAACAAATGCTATTCTACTTATTTTGACCCAATTATTCATTTTTTTGAATATTTTATTTTTATTGGTTTAAAACTTTATCTCAAAAGTAAGGTCTTTATTTGTCAATTCAAATTTTGAATCTTCAAACCTTGGTGGGCCATAATTCATAACATTATTTGATACACCATAATCTTCTAATGGCATTCCGTTTTCTTGAAAATCCATTTTGTTATTATCGTTCTCATCATGAAAACAAACAATAGCATACGTTTTAGGAATTAAATTTGTAAAAATTACTTTAGCCACTCCATTGTTTATAATTGCCTGTTTACTTTGTACAGAACTTCTTTCAATAAAGCTTTTTTTAGAATCATACAAAGCAAAATATACTTTACCTTTATTTGAAACCATTTTATTAACCTTTACATTAATCTGATACGTTTGGAGGTTATCTAATTTACTTTCAATACTTTGGGTGGTCTGTGCAGAACCAACTAAGCTAATAAAATACACGACTAATACTACTACAATTTTTAACATGATATTAATTTTTTTAGGGGGTTAATATTAAATTACACAGCAAAATTGAGTTAAACCAGTAGTATTTAAAATTTTTATTTACTGAATTGTCTTTTTTTTAAGATGAATTGTATAAAATGATTTAATATTGACAAATTATGTAACAAAACTTTTATTTTTACTACTTATAACTAAATCAACTACTAAGTGACCAAGGAACTTGAAAAAAAATTTGCTAGTGAATTAGAAACTAATCAAGGCATTATTCACAAAGTTTGTAGATCATATACAAATAACGAAACTGCCCATAAAGATTTATTTCAAGAAATTACCATTCAACTTTGGAAAGCCTATCCTAAATTTAGAGGAGATTCAAAATTTAGTACCTGGATGTATCGTGTTGCATTTAACACTGCTATATCGCTATATCGTAAATCAAAGAGAAGTATTGAAACAACTCAGATTTACGATAATTTAAAAGAATTAGAGTTTCAAGATTATGATGATACAAAAGACAAACAACTACAGCTTTTATACAATGCTATTTATAGTTTAAATGATATTGAAAAAGCCTTGGCACTATTATATCTAGAAGATAAAAGTTACAAAGAAATATCTATTACACTAGGTATTAGCGAGGTAAATGCTAGGGTGAAAATGAATCGAACAAAAACGAAATTAAAGAACATTTTAAATCCATAAATATGGACCAATTAGAAGAATTAAAAGGTATTTGGAAAAATCAAAGTGAATCAACTATAAAATTTACGGAAAGTGATATTTATAAAATGGTTCACAAGAAATCTTCATCTATAGTAAAGTGGATTTTGGTTATAAGTTTATTAGAATTTTTATTACCTAATCTATTTATATTATTTACTGATTTTGAACAATCAAAAGAAATTTATGTAAAATATGGCTTAGAAAACATTATGGTTTTTTATACCATAATTCATATTGTAATTATTTTAGGATTTATTTATATTTTTTATAAAAATTATAAAAATATAAATGTTGAAAGTAGTATTAAAAACCTTTTACACAATATTTTAAAAACAAGAAAAACTGTTAAATATTATATTTATTATAATTTAATTATGGCAGCAATTATAGGTTTACATGTTTTTTATATTGTTTTTAATTCTAAAATTTTTATTGACAAGTTACCTGAAAATACAAATATGATGACTGTATGGCTCATTGCCATTATAATATTCTCTATCGTATTGATTTTATTTTGGGTGTTTTATAGAGTAATATATGGTTTACTATTAAAAAAATTAAATGATAATTATACGGAATTACTCAAAAATGAATAAGATGAAATTAAAATTTCTTGACACCAACTATTTTTGGCACCATTACCATTAAATAAGATCTATATTTCCTTTCCCTTCTCTAATTATTAGTATTTCATCGTTGGTTAAATCAACAACAGTAGATGCTAAATTATCACCATAACCCCCGTCAATTACTAGATCTACCTTGTCTTGCCATTTTTCATAAATTAATTCTGGGTCTGTCGTATATTCAATAACATCATCCTCATCATAAATTGATGTTGAAATTATAGGATTTCCTAACACTTTTACAATTTGTCTAACAATATTATTATCAGGTATTCTTATACCAACTGTTTTTTTCTTTTTAAATACCTTAGGTAAATTATTATTTCCATTTAATATAAAAGTAAATGCACCAGGTAGTGCTCTTTTCAATATCTTATAAGTAGGGGTATCAATTTGTTTTACATATTGAGATAAATTACTAAGATCGCTACAAATAAACGAAAAATTGGCTTTTTCTAATTTAACACCTTTAATTCTGGCAATTTTTTCAAGCGCTTTGTTGTTCGAAATATCACAACCTAATCCGTATACAGTATCCGTAGGGTAAATAATCAAACC
>CAYPHN010000293.1:0-4495 GCA_964410265.1 uncultured Flavobacteriaceae bacterium
AATAAAATTTTAGGCAGTATCTGGAAAACTCTGAAAACCCTTATGGGAACAAAGATAACAAATAATCTACTTCGTTATATTTTTTTTCAATAGCTAAGGCTATTACTCACACTTTTATATTTTTTATAGGAGTTCATGATGTGCTTCGCAGTTCAAAAAAAATAGAGCCTCGCATCTCATTTATTCTCATTGTTTTTTGAAAGAAATGAATTATTAGAATCCACCATAAGTAATATTTATAAAATCCCTTCATCTGCAAAACTAAAATAACTGTTTTCTGTAACAATAATATGATCTAATATTTTGATATCTAACACTTCACCTCCTTTTTTAATTTTATTGGTCAAACTGATATCTGAAGCACTCGGTTTTAGAGTACCCGACGGGTGGTTGTGACACAAAATCAAACTTGTTGCCGAAAGCTCAAGCGCTCTTTTAAACACCAATCTCGTATCTACTAAGGTACCGGTAATTCCTCCTTTGCTCATTTGTGTTTTAAGTTGAATTTTATTTGCATTATTTAAATAAATAATCCAAAATTCTTCATGTGATAACTCACTTATTATTGGTTGCATTACTTCAAAAATAGACTTACTACTCGTAATTTTTGGCTTTTCTAAAGCCACTTCCAACCGCCGTCGCCTTCCAAGTTCAAGTGCTGTAATAATAGAGATTGCTTTGGCTTCACCAATTCCTTTAAATTTAACTAAATCTTCTACAGTTAGTTTACCAAGTGCGTTTAAATTATTATTGATGCTTTGTAATATTTTTTTTGAAAGCTCGACTGCACTGTTTTCTCTATTGCCAGAACCAATTATAATCGCGACCAGTTCTGCATCCGACAAGGCTATTTTACCTTTAAGTAATAATTTTTCTCTTGGTCTATCATCTTCATTCCAGTATTTTATACTTAATGAATTGTTATAACTGCACATGATTTTTTCTTTAAAGATATAAAAGAAAAATATAATACATTTGTACCTTAAATTTTAATAGATTTTTATTAAGTGTTTATTCTATTTTCATTAAAAATCCATTAAATAAAAAGAGATACATGAATATTATTATTGCCGGTGCCGGAGAAGTTGGTTTTCACCTTGCAAAACTTCTTTCTTATGAATCGCATGATATTACTTTAATTGACAAAGATAAAGATCGATTAGTTTATGCAGATACCAGACTGGATATTAGAACCATACTAGAAGATGCAACCTCTATATCGGCTTTAAAAAATGCCAATATTCAAAATACGGATCTACTTATTGCTGTAACATCTTCTGAAACTACAAATATTACAATTTGTGTAATTTCTAAAAAGTTAGGTGCTCTAAAAACCATAGCACGAATAAGTAATTCAGAATTTACAGCCAATAAAGAAGAGTTAAATTTTACAGATTTAGGTATTGATGAATTAATTTCCACAGAAGAATTGGCAACGAATGAGATCAAACTCCTTCTAGAACAGGCTGCATTTCACGACACCCATGAATTTGAAGAAGGTAAATTAACTATGGTTGGAATGACCCTGTCTAAATCGGCTCCTTTTGTTGGTATGTCAGTAAAAAAAGCGGCAGCAAATTTTTCTGGAATTCATTTTATGCCTGTTGCAATTAGGCGAAAAATATCTAATGAAACCCTAATTCCAAGGGGAGATACTATTTTTAAAGCTGGCGACCAAACCTATTTTATTACTTTAAAGGAAGGCGTTGAAGAATTGAATAAACTTTCTGCTACGCAAAACAATCCTATTAAAAATGTGATGATTTTAGGTGGTAGTAAAATTGGTGAAAAAACAGCCAAACAACTATGTAATATAAATTTAAACATAAAGTTAATAGAACGAAATAAGGCAAAAGCCATTAAATTAGCAGATGAATTACCTAACGCTTTAGTAATTTATGGCGACGGAAGAGATGTTGAATTATTAGAAGAAGAAAATGTATCTGAAATGGATGCGGTAATTGCAGTTACCGGAAGGTCAGAAACCAATATTATGTCGTGTTTAGTTGCCAAATCTAAAGGGGTAAAAAGAACCATAGCCCTAGTTCAAAATGTAGATTATTTTAATTTAAGTAAGAATATAGGAATTGACACCTTGATCAACAAAAAGTTATTAGCGGCAAATAGTATCTTTAGATATATTAGAAAAGGGGAGGTTTTAGAAATGGCAATCTTAAATAATATCAATGCAGAAATACTTGAATTTAAGGTACTTAAAAATTCCAAAATAACTAAAAGCAAAATTAAAGATTTAAAATTTCCGAGAAATGCAATTATTGGAGGTGTAATTAGAGACGATAAGGGCCAAATAGCTTTAGGTGATTTTCAAGTTCGAGAGAGTGATAAAGTTGTGGTTTGCTGTTTGCCTAAAACAATTTCTAAAGTAGAAAATTTCTTTAATTAAAATATCTAAATAAAAGGTATTAAACCCATTTCGCCAGCTGACGGACTGGACCTAATAATAGGAATCGACCCGAGGATCGAAGTATTAACCAAGATCCCGCTGTAAAAAAAGGCGGGATTAGCCTGCCTATCGCAGGCAGGTTCGACTAACTAATAAAAATAAACCTGTGAAAAAACTTAATATCAAAATTATCCTTCAAATGATGGGTGTACTCCTCATCTTTAATGGTGGTTTTATGCTTTTTTCGGCTTTGATTAGTTGGTATTTTAAAGATGGTGCTTTTCAAGGCATACTATTTTCGGGATTTATTACGATTGCAATTGGTATCTTATTACAATTCTTTACTAAGGGGTTTAAAAAACAAATTAAAAAAAGAGAGGGCTATTTAATTGTTACTTTGGGTTGGATAACCATGTCGATATCCGGTGCTATGCCATATATATTTACCGATGCCATTCCTTCATTTACCAATGCTTTTTTCGAAACCATGTCTGGTTATACCACAACCGGTGCATCTATTTTAAATGACATTGAAGCAATGCCAAAAAGCTTATTGTTTTGGCGCAGTACAACACACTGGATTGGTGGTATGGGAATCATAGTATTAGCCATTGCAATTTTACCCCTTTTGGGAATTGGTGGCATGCAATTATTTGCTGCAGAAGCTCCAGGACCTTCTTCAGATAAACTACATCCGAGAATAACAGATACTGCAAAAAGGCTATGGTACTTGTATTTGGGTCTTACTCTTTTTGAGGCCGTATTATTAAAAATTGCAGGAATGGGTTATTTTGATGCAATAAATCATGCAATGAGTACCTTATCTACCGGAGGTTTTTCAACAAAAAATGCAAATGTAGCTTATTGGAATAACCAACCTTTAATTCAATATATAATCCTATTTTTTATGTTTGTTGCAGGTACAAATTTTGTACTTAGCTATTTCGCTTTTAAAGGAAAGTTTAATAAATTTCTTCACGATGAAGAATTTAAATATTACGCATTAGCAGTTGTGTTAATTACTGTAATCTCAACATTGGTGGTTTATAATTATGCCGAGGTAACCAAACATGCGACTGAAATACAACTTATTACCCACCCAATGATCTATGGTGAATTTGAAAGTTCATTTAGACATTCCTTATTTCAAGTTTTAGCAGTTATAACCACAACAGGTTTTGTCTCTGCCGATTTTACCATTTGGTCACCATTTCTAACTGTATTATTTTTTCTAATGATGTTTTTAGGGGCTTCAGCAGGCTCTACCGCTGGGGGTGTAAAATTTGTACGTCATATCATAATGATTAAAAATGGATTTTTAGAATTTAAAAGAACCATTCACCCCAATGCAATAATACCGGTAAGATATAATGAGAAATCAGTTACAAGAGGTATCGTATTTAACATCATGGCTTTCTTTATATTGTATCTTATTATCTTTGCAATTGGCGCATCGGTATTTAGCTTTTTAGGCCTTGACTTTGTTACTTCAATGGGAGCAGCAGCATCGTCATTGGGTAACGTAGGGCCTGCTTTTGGAGCATTAAGTCCGGTAAATAATTATGATATTCTACCTACTATCGGAAAATGGTGGGCATCATTTTTAATGTTATTAGGAAGACTTGAACTTTTTACGGTTATAATAATTTTTACGCCTTATTTTTGGAGAAATAACTAATTTTCAGTACATCTGATTGAATTATTACGAATTCTTAATTTTTACATTTTCACTCGAAGATTTAATACGCTAAAATCATTAACTTGCACTTCGATTTTTTAAGCACTTTATAATGAAAATTGCCAAAGCATATATCCCTAAAAATAAAATAAGAATTGTTACAGCGGCATCGCTTTTTGATGGTCATGACGCTGCTATCAACGTAATGCGTAGAATCATTCAGGCCACTGGGGTTGAAGTGATTCACCTAGGTCATGATCGCAGTGTTGAAGAGGTAATAAATACGGCAATTCAGGAAGATGCTAATGCCATTGCCATTACCTCCTATCAAGGTGGTCACAATGAATATTTTAAATTCATGTACGATTTGCTCCAAGAAAAAGGAGCCACACAAATTAAAATATTTGGTGGTG
>CAYPHN010000294.1:0-4489 GCA_964410265.1 uncultured Flavobacteriaceae bacterium
TACCGAAATTGTAAGCAATGGCTAAATTATGTTCAGAGGTTTCTTTTAAAAACTCGATTTGTTCTTTTGTTATAGGATAGCCAAATTGAAGGTTTGCAATAATTAATAGATGTTGGTATAACGCATCAGATTCCGATAAAAACTCAAATGCTTTTTGCATATTGCCAAGTTTGTAAAAAACAATGGCTAGTAAATTATTTTTTATTAGCGTAAGCGTAGGGAATATGTATGGGAATTCCGTATCGTTCCAATCTATAACAGGTATTAACGAATCGTTTTCTACTTTTATAGTTGTGTTCGTTCTTTCTGCATCAGAATCACCAACACTCACTAATTCAGATAATCTATCGACTGAATTCAAACAATCGTTTACGAAATCTTGTTTAGTTGTTGTTAATATTGTAATCATTTTTGTTTACTTTTTGAGTACCACGAACATCTTTTGCTGCAGTTCGTTGCATATATAGTGCGTTTATTTCTGCTAATCTTTTAGACCTAAAATCACCTATTTTATGAATGAGGATGTGTTTTGGGTCTTTTGTATCGATAAAAACCAATGAAACTTCCCATCTGCCTTTATTATTTTCAATTTTAGTTTGCACTTCTGCGTCTAATAACCAAGCATCTTCGGGTTTGTTTCTATTTGCCATTTGTTTTTTATTTCCCTCTTTTTATTCGTGAGACTCTAAAAAATTAATTTCAATTTTTTAGTTAGTCGAACCTGCCCGAATAAATTCATTCAGGCGAGCTAATCCCCCTTTTTTTTCAGCGGGATCTTGGTTAATACCTTTTATTCAATAAAAACTTTGATTAATTTCGTTTTTTCTACAATTTCGAATTTTAATTCTCTATCGGTTGTTTCTAAATCATTATCAATTAATATTTCACGAATTGCTAAAGTTCTATCTCCTTTTAAATTACGTGACTTTAATAAAAATTGTGTAGGTTCAAACATTTTTGCAAACCATTGGCTAGTAACAGGTGTTATTAATATTTTTTTTTGATCTTTAACATAGGTAACATAAGCATAATAAATGTTTTCGAAAATAGAGGTTACTAATTCCGATTCTAAATAAATATGAGATGATTTTAATGCTATTTTAGTCATTATTTTATTACTTCAACCAATTTTAATTCTTCTAAAATAAGATTAACTACTTTATAGCCAGCATCTTGTACGGTTTTACTTAATTCTACTTCTAATTTTGTATTAGTAACGGCTATTAAATACACTTGAATATCATCTGGATAATCATCGAGTAATATTTTTTTAGCATAAGATAATGCTTGATCCCATTTCATACCGTGCAAAAAAACCATAGGATCCTTATCTGGTGCTCTCAAAACTTCTTCAGCAGGAACTTTAAAAAGAGTCCCGTCAGGTTCGTTTGTATTTAATACGGCATCAATTAGTATGATTTTATCATGACCTTTTAAGCCAAAAATGACCTCAAAAGCAGCAGTTCCCATATCAAATACATTGATATTTTCGTTTTCACCAATAACTTCTTGTAATTTTTCTATTACATAGATACCAACGGCATCATCACTTCGAACAGGATTACCAAAACCCATTAATGCTACTTTCATTTTGTTTATATTTTATAAATTTAAAAACTTTCTTAAGCAATACTTAAGAAAGTTTTTATTTAACTATTTGTATTATAAATAATTACAATTTAAATCTGGAAAGTTCTACACCTGTTTTTTCATCGTGTGCATGTACAGTACATACCAAACAAGAATCAAAAGAACGAGCCACAATCCCAACTTCTACTGGATCTGAAGGGTCTTCAATTTCAATACCTGTTAAAGCAGATTCAATTGGACCTGGATTACCTTTACCATCGTTTGGACCAACATTCCAAGTCGTTGGAGCCATCACTTGATAGTTTTTTATAACACCATCTTTAATTTCAATCCAATGTGCTAATGCACCACGTGCTGCTTCAGTTGCACCAAAACCTTTTCCATCTTTTTCAACTGGTTTGATGTAGAATTCAGCATCCAAATCAATTTCAGATAACCATTGTTCAATAAATTTATAGATTCTTGGTGCTTCATGAACTCTTGCTAAAACTCTAGTAAATACACTCGGCCCAAGTTTTTCCATTATATCACCGAATAAAGGATCATTTATTTGATGTTCTTTGTTATTAGGGTTTGCATTCATGATAACACGAGCTAAAGGCCCAGTCTCGCAAGCGTGACCATCATAACGAGGAGATTTAGACCAAGAATATTTTTCGTCAAAATCTGTTTCGTGTAAGGGTTGAGATTTTACAGGAGTTGGTAATGGTTGATCCCAAGGATGTAAACCATCTTCTTGATCTTTATACCAAGAATGCTTTACATCTTCACTTATTTTCATGTGATCAAATTCGTGCCAATTTTTACCATCATAGAAACCACTGGAACTAATTAAAGCCGCATTTCTTCCTTCAATAGTAGGATTGTTATACATATCTTTATGTAAATAAGTCCCTGTTGCTAAGAATTTACCAACACCTTGACCAAATTTATCTAATCCAAATTCAATTCCTGCTCTAATTAATAAACCTAAATCACTATTTTTCTGTGAATCATTTTCATCAACCCAAGCAAGCATATCATCCCAAGATTTAATTTCCATATAACGCTCAATAGAACAACCTAACCATACAGACTCTAACCAGTCGTTTTTAAATTGCTTTAAAATTGCGTGAGCACGAGTGATGTCCTTTAAAGTAGGAGCACACATTACACCACCAGGAACCATATAACTTGAATGTGGCCACTGACCACCAAACAAAGCATATATTTGTACTGGTAAACCAGATGCTGTTAATCCTTTTTGAAAAGTTGTACCTACATAAGCAGACCAACGTTTTACTACTTCTTTATAAAGTGGTTGATTTGCATATTTTTTATTGGCTAAATCGGTTGCAAAAATTGCATAATACCAACGAGGTATACTTTGCAATGTTTCGGTTGCTTGACCAATTGCTCTTAATAATAAAGCGTTTGGAGGTAATTTTGTTCCCCAAGCGGTATCTAATGCCGATGAAGCACAATATAAATGTGAGCCTCCACAAATACCACATATTCTAGGTGTTACTATTAATCCAGATTGTGGATCTTTACCTTCCATAATTTTCTCAAAACCTCTAAACATTGCTGCTTGAGTATGAGCACGAGTTACCTTGCCGTTTTCAATATAGACTTTTACATCTAAATCTCCTTCAACACGACCAACTGGTGATATATTTAATTCTTTTACTGTTGACATTTTTATATTTTTTAGTTGGTTATTATTTTGATGTTTCCATGATACGTTTGTTGGTTGGCATCACTTTTTGAAAACCTGCTTCCATATAGTATGCTAACTTTGTTCTTCCTTCTGGTACTTCTTTAGGGAAAACGCCCATATATTTCATAGTTTTGAAAACAGAACCTTTCATTAAATCGTTATGAGGAAAACCAGGTTCTGTACATCCTAAACATGGATGGTTGGAGCGTGTTTTACTCGATTGACGATTCCATAAAATATTATTACAACTTGCTCTGGTCATTGGACCTCTACAACCTACTTCATAAAATAAGCATCCTCCACGTTTTCCAAAATTCCCATCTACTTTTTGAGCAAAATTGGTTACGTTCGTACAACCATCTTGTACAAAATCTGTAAAGAATGTTTTTGGCCTGTGATATTCATCTATTAAAACATCACCAATTCTACCAATCGATATAGCAACTAAAATTTGAGTAATCCAATCTGGATGAGCTGGACACCCAGGAATATTAACAACTGGTAATCCACCTTTTGAAACATAATCTGATCCAAGGAAACCACCTTTATTCTTTTTTAAGAACTGCATACCTGTAGATTCACTTGGGTTTGGAGCAACTGCAGGAATTCCTCCATAAGTTGCACAATCTCCAATTGCGACTACATAGCCAGCAACTTCAGATAATTCTTTAATCCAGTCTTTCATTGGTCTATCTGCAAAATAATTCATTGTACCAGTTCCTTCAGGTCCCATAATAATTGAGCCTTCAAAAACTAATATATCCATTTGAACTTTACCTGCAATAATGTCTTTTAATAAATCTTGTACTTGATCTCCAATTTGTAATCCAGTAGTTGGATGCCAAAGAATGTTTAGTCCAAAATCAGTAATAAGTTCAACAACTGTTGGTTCTTCTGCGTTAAGAAAAGACATCGTGTTGCCACTACATGCGCCTCCTTGTAACCATAATACGTTTGCCATATTTTTGATTTAGTATTAGTTAATTAATTAGTATTTGTAAATATAGTATTTTTTTTATTATATAATACATATAGCGATCTTTGATTGTTAGGGTATTAAATAAATTAACATTAAAACTAGTATATTGACAAACGATGCTTAAATATTAAATATAGCTTATATATTTAAACATCCTAAACCTGAAAGTAGTGTATAATAAAAAGAATAAAGCAATTCGTATTATCAATAAATTAATTCTC
>CAYPHN010000295.1:0-4477 GCA_964410265.1 uncultured Flavobacteriaceae bacterium
GAAACGAGCATGCTAAAATGTTTATCACCCAAGGGAATAGCCTGCCCCGTACTTGATACGGGGACCATTAGCGAACAGCATGTGACCATTAAAAAAACATTAAATATAGACATATGAAACTACCTGTTATAAAACACCTTGTAAATTTTATTGAAAATAACGATGAGGATTATTTGGGAGAAACTATAGAAGTATTAGAAGATTTAACAGAAGTTTCTTCTTTAAAAGATGAGGAGTTAGACGTAATAGGTGAATTAATTTCAAATATGTATGGTGCAATAGAAGTGAATAAGTCTATAAAGAACGGAACTCCTAAAAAAGAGGCTTTAAATAATTTTATGAAAAGAGTATTGGGTTCTATTGATCAATAATAAATATTAAATAAAGTTGTAAAACTCTCCATATTCGTATTGGGAGTTTTTTTTATTTTGTAAATTTGAATAATTATAATTATAATTAAAATTTAAACATAAAAACAAATCTGATTATGGCTAAAATAACTTTAAAAGGAAACCCCGTTAAAACTATAGGTAAATTACCAAAAGTTGGAAAAAAAGCACCGAAATTTAAACTGGTAAAAAATGATTTGACCTCTGCTAGGTTAAAAGATTATACAGGTAAAAAAGTTTTATTAAATATCACGCCTAGTTTAGACACTGGTACTTGTGCAGCATCACTTAGAAAGTTTAATGAAGAAGCTGCAAAATTAGAAAATACAGTTATTATTAATGTTTCTAAAGATTTACCTTTTGCACAATCTCGTTTTTGTGGTGCTGAAGGCATTGAAAATGCAATTACTTTAAGTGCTTATTTAACTAAAAAATTTGGTAAAAAGTACGGAGTAACAATTTTAACAGGACCATTAAAAGGTTTGTTATCAAGATCTGTTGTGGTGATTGATGAAGATGGTAAAGTAATTTATACAGAGCAAGTTAGTGAAACAGTAGACGAGCCAAACTATGAAGCAGCATTAGATGCTTTGAAATAAAATTCTTTTAATGATTTCATGAAAAATCCTAAAGATAGTTTTTTAAAAGAAAGAATTAGAAGCTTGAAATTTGCCATAAAAGGAGTCTGGTTGTTAATAACAACCGAGCCTAGTATTATGGTTCAAATCTCTATCGGACTATTAATTACTTTTTTAGGATTTTTTATGAATCTATCTCCAACGGAATGGATGTTTCAATTTTTGGCAATTGGAATGGTTTTGGTTGCAGAATCATTGAATACCTGTATTGAAAAACTATGTGATTTTGTACATCCTGATTATCATAAAAAAATTGGTTTTATAAAAGATATTTCTGCTGGTGCAGCTACCTTTGCTGCAATTATTGCAATTATAATAGGAATGATTATTTACTTCCCTAAGTTTATTTGAGCACCTTGTAGTTTAGGTGTAATTATCCTAAAAATGTTTCATAAGTAACCCAAATTATTTATGTATTTTTGTGACCTATGGCAAAAAAGGAAAAAACAATTTCTAAACCAAAAAGGGTAAAAAAGAAAGACAACCGGGTTGTGACATTTTTTAAAAGCAAGCAAACACACCTTGTTTTTGGAGTTTTTATTTTTACATCTGCCATTTTTTTAATTATTTCATTTTATTCTTTTTTATTACATTGGAAAGAAGACCAAAGTTTACTTCATAATTTTACAGATAAAAATTATGAAGCTAAAAATCTATTGGGAAAATTAGGAGCCAATTTGAGTGATTTTTTTGTCTTTGATGGATTCGGACTAGCAACTTTTATTTTTCCTTTTTTATTATTTTTAACAGGTTTGTATATCATTATTAATATTCCGATAAAAAAATTAAGTAAAATTTGGTTTAATGGTATCTTATTAATGATTTGGACCTCTATAGGTTTTGCTTTTATTAAACCTGAATTACCTTTGTTTGCAGGAAAAATAGGCTATGAGGTCAATGATTTTTCGCAAATTTATATTGGTAAAATTGGTGTGTTTCTATTTTTGATAACTACATTACTAATTTTTATTATATCTAAATTTAGAATTACACCTGAAAAGATAAAAGCAATATTTCCAAAACCGAAAGATAAAAACCTAAAAAACATTGTTGATGATATTACAGATGAAGGATTTGTAACAGAAGCAATTCATGAAAATACAACTCCAGAAGTAGAATTAACTGTAGATACGAATACGATAGAAGAGCGAAAAGAAACTGTAGAAAAAATTATTGATAAACCAGTAATTGAAAATACAGAAGTTGATATTTCTGAAGATGAAATTGAAATTGTTGTAGAAAAGCCTATTCATGAAGAACATACGGTGGAAAATCTTTCTAATAATTTGGTGGAAGATTTTGGGGAGTTTGATCCTAAATTAGAATTATCGAATTATAAATTCCCGAAATTGTCCTTATTGAGAGATTATAACAATGAGAATATCAACATAAATAAGGATGAACTTGAAAGTAATAAAAATAAAATAGTTGAAACACTTAATAATTATAAAATAGGTATTGCCAGTATAAAAGCAACTATTGGTCCAACAGTAACTTTGTATGAAATTGTGCCTAATGCGGGTGTTAGAATTTCAAAAATCAAAAATTTAGAAGATGACATAGCCCTTTCTCTGGCTGCTTTAGGTATTCGTATTATTGCACCTATTCCGGGTAAAGGAACCATAGGGATAGAGGTGCCAAATAAAAACCCATCTATCGTTTCTATGAAGTCTGTACTGTCTTCAAAAAGGTTCCAAAATTCTGATATGGATTTACCTATTGCTCTTGGTAAGACTATTTCTAATGAAACTTTTGTAGTTGATTTGGCAAAAATGCCGCATTTGTTAATGGCAGGAGCTACCGGTCAAGGTAAATCTGTTGGATTAAATGCAGTGTTGACATCGTTATTGTATAAAAAACACCCAGCTGAAATTAAGTTTGTTTTGATTGACCCCAAAAAGGTCGAGCTTACTTTATTTAATAAAATTGAACGACATTATTTAGCAAAATTACCCGATACTGATGATGCAATAATTACTGATACTACTATGGTAATTAATACTTTGAATTCTCTTTGTATTGAAATGGATAATCGTTATGACTTACTTAAAAATGCTTATGTTAGAAACATTAAAGAATATAATGTAAAGTTTAAAGCTAGAAAATTAAATCCGGAAAACGGACATAAATATTTACCATATATTGTTTTAGTAATTGATGAGTTTGCAGATTTGATTATGACTGCGGGTAAAGAAATCGAAACGCCTATTGCAAGGTTGGCACAACTTGCTAGAGCTATTGGGATTCATTTGATTGTGGCAACGCAAAGACCATCTGTAAATGTAATTACAGGTATTATCAAGGCAAATTTCCCGGTTAGGGTGGCATTTAGAGTTACATCAAAAATTGACTCAAGAACAATTTTAGATTCTCAAGGAGCAGATCAACTAATAGGTAAAGGGGATATGTTGATTTCAACAGGAAATGAATTGACCAGATTGCAATGTGCTTTTATTGACACACCAGAAGTAGATAATTTAACCGATTTTATTGGCTCACAAAGAGCCTATGTAGGTGCTCATTTATTGCCAGAATATGTTGGTGAAGAAAGTGGCACAAGTGTTGAAGTAGATATTGCAGATAGGGATAAATTATTTGAAGAAGCGGCACATTTGATTGTAAATGCCCAGCAAGGATCGGCCTCTTTACTTCAAAGAAAATTAAAACTGGGATATAATCGTGCGGGAAGAATTATTGACCAATTGGAAGCGGCAAATATTGTAGGTCCGTTTGAGGGTAGTAAAGCCAGACAGGTTTTGGTATTGGACGTTTTAGCACTTAAACAATTATTAGATAACGAAAAACTATAAAAACAGTGCATTGTATTTTTAAGTTTTTATACCAAAGAAAAAAGAACAGGTAGGTTATGAAAACCTTATAGTAAGTTAAGGAAGGATAAATAAAAAAATATTAAATATAAATATGAAAAAATATATTATTTTAAGTATTGCAATTTTTACGCAATTAGCAATTTTTTCACAAAATGATAGCCAAGCTAAAAAATTATTAGATAAAGTATCTGAAACTATGAGTTCTTATAAAAATGTATTTATCGATTTTGAGTATGTTTTAAATAATAAATCAGAAGATGTACGACAAGAGTTAAATGGAGATGTTACACTTCAGGGAGATAAATATATAGTTAATTTGTTTGGGTCTACACAAATGTTTGACGGGTTAAAAACTTATACGGTAATTCCAGAAAATGAAGAAGTTAATATTTCTGATGCCGATATTGACAATGAGAATACGGTAACACCATCTAAATTCTTTTCTTTTTATAAATCTGGATATACTTATACCCTAGATGAGCAAAAAAACATACAAGGTAAAAAGGTACAATTTGTTAAATTAATTCCGATCGATACAAATTCTGAAGTGTCTGCTGTTATGGTAGGTGTTGATTTGAAAAATAATCATATCTATCAAATTATTGAAATTGGTAAAAAC
>CAYPHN010000296.1:0-4464 GCA_964410265.1 uncultured Flavobacteriaceae bacterium
AAAGCATCAAACTGCCCATCTCCTTGTGCATGTTCCTCAATAATCTCTCCATCTATTACTACAGAAACCGTAGTTGACGGCCTTAAACCTTTGGCATGCGTCAAAACATAGGAAGCTATTTTAATTTTTTCTTCATAACCATTATTGTGTAACACATCAGAAATAATATAAGGCAAATCTTCTTTAGTTACTTGTTCCTTTTTGTCTCCTAATTCAATAATTCGTTTTGTTACTTTTGCAATTTCTTCACCATTTAAATGCAAACCTAATTCCTGCAAATTTTTTTGAATATTCGCTTTTCCTGAAGTTTTCCCTAAGGCATACTGACGTTTTCTACCAAACCTTTCTGGCATTAAATCATTGAAGTATAAATTGTGTTTACTATCTCCATCTGCATGTATTCCAGCAGTTTGTGTAAAAACATTTTCTCCTAATACTGGTTTGTTTACCGGAATTCTAAATCCTGAAAAAGTTTCCACCAATTTACTAACAGAATACAAAGATTTTTCATTTACTGAAATTTCTAGTTCTGGCAGAAAATCATTAATCACAGCTACAACGCTTGCTAATGGGGCATTTCCAGCTCTTTCTCCCATGCCGTTTAAGGTTAGATGAATACCATCCGCTCCAGCTTTTAAGGCTTCTAAAACATTGGCAACTCCAAGATCATAATCATTATGTGCATGAAAATCAAGATGCATATTTGGATACTTTGATCTAATTTCCCCAATATACATAGCTGATTCACTTGGTGTTAAAACACCTAATGTGTCTGGAAGTAAAACCCTTTCTATTTTTTGAGTTGCTAAAAAATCTAGATATTGAAAAACATACTCTGGTGAATTTTTCATGCCGTTACTCCAATCTTCAAGATAAACATTGGTAACAATATTATTTTTCTTTCCAATTTCAATAACCTTTGCAATGCCATCAAAATGCTCTTGAGGTGTTTTCTTTAATTGGTGCTTTAAATGATTCAAAGAACCTTTTGTTAATAAATTTTGAACTTTGGCACCAGTTTTCACCATCCAATCTATAGACAAACCATTATCAACAAAAGATAAAACCTCTATTTTATTTAACAAACCTTGGTTTGAGGCCCAATCGCAAATATTTTTACTGCTTCAAACTCTCCATCAGAGACCCGAGTAGATGCAATTTCAATCCTATCAACTTTTAACTCTTCTAATAACAGTTTTGTTATAGTAAGTTTTTCAGACGCTGAAAATGATATACCACTGGTTTGTTCACCATCACGGAGTGTGGTATCCATGATTTCTATTTTCCTTTTTTTAAACATTTTAAAGTGATTATTAATTAAAAAGGGCGAGTACTAGCAAAAGTTTGAATTTCTTCTTGTATGTTTTGCAAATAATCTATGTCATCAAAACCATGTAACATATTTTGTTTTTTGTAATCATTGATCTCAAATTTTTCAATTTCGCTAGTTGCAACTAATGTAACTTCTTGTTTTTCAAGATCAACTATAATTTCAGTTTTTGGGTCTTCCTCAATAGCTTTAAATAATTTTTTAGAAAAATTTTCACTTACTTGTACTGGTAAAACACCAACATTCAAACAGTTATTTTTAAATATATCTGCAAAAAAACTTGAAATTACACATCTGAATCCAAAATCGTATACAGACCAAGCTGCATGTTCACGAGATGATCCTGAACCGAAATTTCTTCCACCTATTAATATTTCACCACTGTATTTGGTATTATTCAATACAAAATCTTTTTTTGGAGATCCATCATTGTTATATCGCCAATCTCTAAACAAATTATCTCCAAATCCTTTTCTCTCTGTTGCTTTTAAAAATCTTGCAGGTATAATTTGATCAGTATCCACATTTTCAATAGGCAATGGATATGCCGTGCTTTTTAATATTGTAAATTTATCGTATGCCATTTTTTCTTCTATTATTATATTATTCATAAATGTAGAACTTGATTTCTATGTCTTAAATCAAACTTTACATCAAATCTCTAGGATCTGTTACTTTTCCTGTAACTGCCGCAGCTGCTGCAACCAATGGGCTCGCTAGTAATGTTCGTGAGCCAGGGCCTTGGCGACCTTCAAAATTACGATTAGATGTACTCACAGCATACTTACCTGCAGGAACTTTGTCATCATTCATAGCCAAACAAGCAGAACAACCAGGTTGACGTAATTCAAACCCAGATTCTATCAAAACATCTAAAATACCTTCTTCCTTAATTTGCGCTTCAACTATATGAGAACCAGGAACTAACCAAGCTGTTACATTCTCAGCCTTTTTCTTGCCTTTTACAATCGATGCAAAGGCTCTAAAATCTTCAATTCTACCATTGGTACAGCTTCCAAGAAAAACAAAGTCAATGGATTTGTCCTGCATCGGATCACCTTGACCAAATCCCATATAATTTAAAGATTTTTCATAGGTTTCAGCACCTTCACTTACCTCTTTTGCATATGGAATACTATTACAAATTCCCATTCCCATTCCTGGATTTGTACCATAAGTGATCATTGGTTCTATATCAACAGCATCAAATGTATATTCCTTATCAAAAACAGCATCTTCATCCGTCTTTAAAGTTTTCCAATATATCATGGCTTTATCCCAATCTTGACCTTTTGGAGAATACGTTCTACCTTTTATATATTCAAAAGTCTTTGCATCTGGTGCGATCATTCCACCTCTTGCTCCCATTTCTATACTTAAATTACAAACAGTCATTCTACCTTCCATACTCATGCTTGTAAATACATCACCAGCATATTCAACAAAATAGCCTGTTGCACCAGATGTAGATAATTTATAAATAATATATAAAGCAACATCTTTAGGAGTAACACCTTTGCCTAAGTTACCATTGACATTGATACGCATTTTTTTAGGTTTTGGTTGCATGATACACTGGGTAGCTAGAACCATTTCTACTTCTGAAGTACCTATACCAAATGCAATTGCCCCAAAAGCACCATGCGTTGAAGTATGAGAATCTCCACAAACAATTGTTGCTCCCGGTAAGGTAATACCGTGTTCTGGGCCTACAACATGCACAATGCCATTGTTCTTATCACCTAAACCCCAATGACTTATACCGAATTCTTTAGTATTTATTTCTAAAGTTGCTAATTGATTTGCTGATAGTGGATCTTGTACCGGTAAATGTTGGTTAATCGTTGGTGTATTATGATCAGCAGTTGCAAAAGTTTTTTCTGGACACATAACCCCTAAACCTCTGCTTTTAATACCTAAAAATGCAACTGGACTAGTTACTTCATGTATAAAATGTCTATCTATAAAAAAAACATCGGGTCCATTTTCAATTTTACGAACAACATGCTCGTCCCAAACTTTATCGAAAATTGTTTTACTCATATTAAATTATTTAAATCTTCCTGGTTTATAAACAACAAATTTATTTTTTTTAAGTAGGAATACACTTGAAACTTCATTTCATTATACAATGCTCAAGTAGTTTATTAATTGTATTATTTATAAAAGCATTAGGTAAAGTACCCTTTAAAAATACACTAATTATAAAATTCAAGCTATTTGGTTGTCTTTAATTAGAATTCATCAATTATAAAAGACTTTTTATCAACATATCATACCTTCAATAAGCAATTTTGTAAAATTAAAATTATTTAAAGAAAATAAATTGTGAATTAAATACGATTTTTAACTTTAATTAAATTTTAATTTTAATTTTATTTTACTCTATATTTACACTTTTAAATCTTCAAATAAGATAATAATTATGCATTTTAAACAGATATTTTTACTTTGCCTTTTCGTTTCGCAAGTTATTTATTCACAAAATAAGCACCATGACAAAATGATTCATAAAAAAGCAAAAGCTATTCATCAAAATGTAATAACAATAGATACCCATGATGACATTAATATAGCCAACTTTACCAAAGATGTCAATTATACACAAGACCTTTCTTCACAGGTAAATTTACCAAAAATGGAAAAAGGCGGATTAGATGTTGCATGGTTTATCGTGTATACAGGCCAGGATACTTTAAGTGACTTAGGTTATAAAAAGGCGTACAATACTGCCATTTCTAAGTTTGAAGCCATTCATAATTTAGTTGAGAATATTGCTCCGAATGAAATTGAATTGGCATTGAATTCTAAAGATGTTAAGAGAATCCATGCTTCTGGTAAAAAAGTAGCGATGATTGGTGTTGAAAACGCTTACCCAATTGGAATGGATCTATCAAATATTGAAAAATTTTATAAGCTTGGTGCAAGATATATGTCACTTGCACACCAAGGCCATAGTCAATTTAGTGATTCAAACACAGGTGAAAAGGATAATGAATGGCTTTACAATAATGGCTTAAGTGATTTAGGTAAACAAGCTGTTAAAGAGATGAATAGATTAGGTATAATGATTGATGTTTCACATCCATCTAAAGGTGCTTTTATGGATATGATCAAACTTAGATCGGAAGAGC
>CAYPHN010000297.1:0-1214 GCA_964410265.1 uncultured Flavobacteriaceae bacterium
GGCCATTATTTAGATTTGACCCTTCTAAACCAAAAGGTAAGAAGTTCAAACTAGATTCTAAAGCACCAACTGCTCCTTTAGAAGATTTTATGTACAATGAAGCCCGTTTTACAAGAGTTGTTAAAGAAAATGAGATTCTGGCCAAAGAATTATTAGATCAGGCGCAAGAACAAGTTGAATCTAAATGGGAGCGTTTAGAGTTGTTTAAAAACATGTAATTTAATAAGTACAAACCTCGTAAGGATATTCAATCTTACGAGGTTTTTTATATTTTTTAATTATGGATGAAAAATCGAAAAATCATTTCCAAACTGCAAAAGAAAATTTAAAAGATGCCAACGAAGAACTCTTTAAACCAAAAGAAGATGTTGTTTCTTACTTGGTATGTAAAAACTCTCAATATGCCATTGAAAACTATCTAAAAGGATATTTATCTCTAAGAGGTTTTGAAACCAATACAAATGAAAATTTGCAAAAGTTGTTAGATCGTTGTAAATCTTTAGACAGTAAATTCAATCAAGTAGATATTGAAACCATTGACTGTAAAGCTGAGAAAATGGATTCCAGATATTGTCAGGATGTTGACAAAGTTAGTTCCTGTTTTGATACAGCAGATAGTTTAGATACATTTTTAAGAAGATTAAAAGTGATTTAATCTAAAATTAGGATAAAAAAATACACAAAGATTATTTTTCGGCTTAATCATTTAACTTTAACACGGCCATAAATGCTTGTTGTGGAATTTCAACATTCCCAACCTGTCTCATTCGTTTTTTTCCTTTTTTCTGTTTTTCGAGTAATTTACGTTTACGCGAAATATCACCACCATAACATTTAGCGGTAACATCTTTTCGAAGTGCTTTAATGGTTTCACGGGCAATAATTTTCGCACCAATAGCTGCCTGAATAGGAATATCAAATTGCTGACGCGGAATTAATTGTCTTAATTTTTCGCACATTTTTTTCCCAATATCATAAGCAGTACTAGCATGTAACAAGGCAGATAGCGCATCTACTGGTTGCGCATTTAATAAAATATCTACACGTACCAATTTCGATTCTCTTAAACCTATTGGGTGATAATCAAAAGATGCATATCCTTTTGAAACCGTTTTAAGTCGATCATAAAAGTCAAAAACAATTTCTGATAAAGGCATATCAAAAGTTAATTCAACTCTTTCGGTAGTTAAATAAGTTTGGTTGGTAATTTCGCC
>CAYPHN010000297.1:1284-4383 GCA_964410265.1 uncultured Flavobacteriaceae bacterium
TAATATAAGGTTCTTCCACTCTATTTAAAGTAGATGGTTCTGGTAAATCTGTTGGGTTATTTACCAAAATAATGTCTTCGGTATGTTTGTGCGTAAATGCATGATAAGATACGTTGGGTACCGTAGTAATCACCGTCATATCAAATTCTCGTTCTAAGCGCTCTTGAATAATTTCTAAATGTAACATCCCTAAAAATCCACAACGAAAACCAAATCCTAAAGCTGCCGAACTTTCAGGTACAAAAACCAAAGAAGCATCATTCAATTGCAACTTTTCCATCGATGCTCTTAACTCCTCATAATCTTCAGTATCTACAGGATAGATACCTGCAAAAACCATAGGTTTTACGTCTTCAAATCCTTCAATTTTATTTTGTGTTGGGTTTGCTGCATCGGTTACCGTGTCTCCAACTTTTACCTCACTAGCTGTTTTTATTCCTGTAATTAAGTAGCCTACATCTCCTGTTTTAATTACTTGTTTAGGTACTTGATTTAATTTTAAAGTACCAACTTCATCAGCAAAATATTCATTACCAGTAGACATAAACTTAACACGTTGCCCTTTTTTAATTTCACCGTTGAGAATTCTAAAATACGTTTCAACACCACGATATGAATTATAAACAGAGTCAAAAATCAAAGCTTGTAATGGCCCGTTTGGATCTCCTTTGGGTGCAGGGACTCTATCAATAATAGCTTCTAAAATTTTATCAACACCAAAACCTGTTTTACCACTTGCGTGAATAATTTCTTCAGGGTCACATCCCAATAAATCTACTATATCATCGGTTACTTCTTCTGGGTTTGCACTTGGTAAATCTATTTTATTTAGTATCGGAATTATTTCCAAGTCATTGTCTAAAGCCAAATACAAATTAGAAATAGTTTGTGCCTGAATACTTTGTGCAGCATCAACTATCAACAAAGCACCTTCACAAGCCGCAATAGAACGAGAAACTTCATAAGAAAAATCAACATGACCAGGTGTGTCAATCAAGTTTAAAATATATTCTTCTCCATCTTGCTCATAATCCATTTGAATGGCATGACTTTTAATAGTGATACCACGCTCACGCTCCAAGTCCATACTATCTAATAACTGATCTTTTTTTTCGCGATCTGTTACGGTATTTGTAAACTCTAAAAGTCTATCAGCTAAAGTACTTTTACCATGATCGATATGGGCTATGATGCAAAAATTTCTTATATTCTTCATGTTCTTTTCTAAATAATTCTTAATCTTATTTAACCTTGTTAAGGAATCAATTTTTGCAAAGCTAATCAAAGATTTACAGTTTTCTTTTAGTTATTGTAAAATAAGGTAAAAAACAAATGATAAAATCGCGAAATTTTGTCATTTGTATTTTTATGGGCTTAAGGTTGGTAGTAGGTATCAGGAGTCAGATAGTAGGTTGAGTATTGCGTTTAACGAATTGCCCTTTTAGCTTTTGTCTATTTGCTTCTCACTTTTGGCAATTAACTTTTGACTTTCAACTTTCAAATTCAAAGAGATCACCACGCTACTCATTCTTCGTAGCTCGTGAAGACGTACTTGTTTCAGGTATCAAGTATCAGGTATCAAGTTTTGAGTTTAATGAATTATCTCTTCCGTTTTCAACTTTTAACTTTTAACTTTTAACTTTTAACTTTCAACTCTCATCTCTCATCTCTCATCTCTCCTCTCCAACTAATCCACCCACTCAGCAACAAACAGATTGGTATCATGCGTCCCATTATTATTTCTATTGGAAGAAAATATTATTTTTGAACCATCTGGTGAAAACATAGGAAAGGCATCAAAAACACCATCAAACGTTATTTGCTCTAATTCGCTTCCGTCAAGATTGATCATAAATAAATTAAATCCGTCGTGTTTTTCTTTATGATGATTTGTTGAAAAGATAATTTTCTCACCATTTGGATGGAAAAATGGCGCCCAGTTTGCACTACCCAAATTGGTGATTTTTTTCATATTGCTGCCATCAACATCGCAAACATAAAGTTCCATATTTGTTGGCATTACCAAATCTTGAGCCAGTAATTCTTTATACTCTTTTATTTCTTTTTCCGTTTTCGGGCGAGAAGAACGGAAAACTAATTTACTACCATCAGGAGAGAAAAAAGCACCACCATCATAACCCAATTCATTAGTTATTTGTTTGACTTCAGAACCATCAATATTCATGGTAAACAGTTCTAAATCTCCAGAACGCGTTGAAGTAAAAACTATTTTATCGCCTTTTGGGGAAACAGTTGGCTCTGCATCATAACCAGGCTCGTTGGTCAATTGATTTATTAGATTGCCTTGTGTGTCAGCAACAAATATATCAAATGAAGCATATACAGGCCAAATATATTTACCTCCATGATCTTCCTTTTTGGGAACTGGCGGACAAGCATCGCCTCCTAAATGTGTTGACGAATAAACAATGGTAGAATCTCCAGGTAAAAAGTAACTACAAGTAGTTCTACCCTTACCCGTACTAATCATTTTTGCCACCTTACCATTATCTAAAACATCTTCAGCGCTCATTATAAAAATTTGATCACAGTCTAAACCCCAAGATTTAGTATTGGCTTGAAAAACAATACTTTTCCCATCAAAACTCCAATATGCTTCGGCATTATCACCACCAAAAGTTAACTGTTTTATATTTTTTAGATGCTTTTCTTTTTCGTAATGCAATTTATTTACAATCTTGGTAGCACCAGATGTTGCATCTTCTTTTTTGGCATCAGTTTTTGGTTGATTTTTTTCATTTTTACAGCCAGTGACTGTAATAGCAATTATAAGTAAACTCAATATTAATCTCATTTGTTTATTTTTATAGTTTGCAATGGTAATTTTTAGTCTTTGATAATTTAACTAATCCTTACCTTAGGTGTTTAAATTACTTAAATCTCATCTACTTTATTCGGTTAATTTCAATATTTCAAAAATAGTTTTTTTTATAAAGAATTAAACATCGCTAAATGCGGAAATAATAACGATAGAAAAAATGTGAAAACTAAAAAGTTATATTAAGGTGGGTTCTAAAAATTCATTCGCATCAAAATTTTCAGAGTTTTTCAGAGGCAACTATAATTTTTGAAGTACTA
>CAYPHN010000298.1:0-2619 GCA_964410265.1 uncultured Flavobacteriaceae bacterium
CTCTAAAACCTAGAATTCTATTTGATCCTTTGCAAAATGATTAAAAAGAATGGGAACTAAACACTTTGGATATACTTTTGTAAATCTATTTTACCATTGAGTTCATACCCATTTCCTTTCGATTAAATTAGTTATTTAATTTTTTGATTCGTAGATTTTTAAACTCTAACTCTGAGCCGTGTCCTAAGAAAGCAATATGCCCTTTATTTCTTTTCAATCCAGGATGATCCTTACCGTCTAAAGTTCCATTTTCTGATGCTTCTTTTATATTCCCTTCTAATATTACTGTTCCATTCAAAGTAATTTTAATAAAATCTCCTTTTACAATAACCTCTTGATAATTCCATGTGCTAACTGGGTTTAAATATCCTCTTTTGGCAGCAATGATACCATAAACAGAACCGTGATACTGGTGTTTTTTTAGATTGGCATAGATTGGAGCTGTATTATCTAAAATTTGCAATTCCTTTCCAACATAAGCAACATCTCCTTTTAAAGGTGTATGAATGCCTAAACCGTTATTTGCCCCTGGGCTCAATTTAAATTCAAATCTGAAAATAAAATCAGCATATTCTTCAACAGTATACAAATTACCATGCCCGCCTTGCTTAGGTCTAACCACCAATTCATTATTTTTAACCAAATAATCAGTTTTATTACCAATCCAGTGGTCTAAGTCTTTACCATTAAACAGGGATTTAAACCCTTCTTCTTTCTCTTTATCACTTAATAAGTCATTTCCTGCGTTGATTTCACGAATATAAATATTTTGAAAACCAAGATCTTCGCCATGAGCCTGCAATTCAATGGCTTCTTTAGGGAAAATTGGGGTTTCTCTATCCCAATAATTTTCAAGAATCGTATTGTTTGTGACCAAAACACCATTCAAATGCACCGTAACACGTTCGCCAACCATTTTTATTCTAAAAGTATTCCATTGGTTGATGGGGTTATCCGCCACTACTAAAGGGATGCTTTTATTGTTTAGATTGTTATACAACCCTCCAGATCCTACTTGTGCTCCTACTTCAGTTAAAGCAGTATCCCAAATCTGAACTTGTGGAGTACCTCTTAAATAAATACCGCTATCACCACCCTTAGTGATTTTCCAGTCTACCAACATTTCAAAATCACCATAATCCTTAATTGTACAAATATTATTATAGCCTTCACCTTTAAATCCAATTACACCATCTTTTACAAACCAATCTAACATCATTTTTTTGTTCGCTTGCGCTTGAGCTCTTGCAAGAGTTTTTTTATTCATTTTTTTTCTCTCGATAGGGTTTTTAACCAAACCTTCCCAACCCGTAAAATTTTTTCCGTTAAAAATCGAAACAAACCCTTTATCATTTGGCATATTATCTAAAAATTCTTTAACATCAATTTTTAGGTACTGGCTATCTTGACCATTTAAATTATCAATACTTTTTGAAACAATATCTCTTACAACATCACCAATTAAGCCATTATCCTTACCTGCAGTTGGTAGTGCAATTTTGATAGCTGCGTTGGATGCGGTAGAAACCAGTTCTTTATTACTTAAATATTTTGAGACAAAAACCAAAGACAAAAATGTTTTGATGTTTCCAGCAGTGTTCAAAATTTGTTTTTGTTCACTCACAGATTTGCTATATGTGACAAGTTTTTTTGTCAATAATAATTTTTGATCCTCCGGATAATTTGACTTGCTAACTTGAGAAAGATAATACTTAAAAGATTTAGAACGCAATTCTGATTCAGAATCAGAACTTGCCTCTTTAAATAAGTATATTAATGCGTCATTGCTTTTCCAATTTGATAAAGCAGTTAAGGCTTGATTCTTTTCTTTATAATTATCCGATTTTAATGAATTTACAACCAACATCAAAGCAGTTTCACTTTTAATAGCTGGTAAAATCGGCAATATTTTTTCTTTTTTGTCTATCTCTTTAAAAGCAATTAAGACCTTTTTTGAAATATCATTATCCTTTGAATTATCTAATATTTGAATAATTGCTTTTTGAATATTTTTAATGTCATTATCTTTCTGAATTTCAAAGATTAACGATATTAAAGTAGATACATCACTTGAAGTAGACAAAGAAGGTAAAGAAGCATATATAGTCGAATCTATTTTTCTGTTTTTCTTTTCCAATAAAGATAAAACTACATCAAACTCTGTTGTCGCCTTTCGCGCTGCCAACACCTCTATCAAAACCACTTGTCCTTGTGTATTTGCAGTTTTTAGTTGTGCTGCTAATGACGAATTATCTTCAGTACTACAAAGTCTTAATAGCGTTTCTTTTATCGCTTTATATTCGTCTGTACTGTTGGCATTTTGCAAAGCTTGAAATAAAACAGGAAGCGCCAGGGTTTTATTTTGAAATACCATTGCTTTGATTCCTGCAATTCTTCATCATTTACTGCTTCTAAAAGGCATTTTTCAAATACAACAGCTTCAGTGCTTTTGCTGAGCATTCTTATAAGTTGAGGTTTTCCTTCGGTAGAGAATTTTTTATAGGCCTTTGCCCACAAATCAACTTCAGGGTTGCTAAGTCCATTAGCAGCAGCAGAAAATACAGCTCCCCTATAATTGTTATTAGAGTTTTTCGCTTCTTTTATAAGGGTTTTTGTAAA